>JBGSKU010000055.1:0-4922 GCA_041741055.1 Hyphomonas sp. | reverse complement strand
CTACGCGGCCGCCTGATCTTGGGCGTTCAATGAACTTCCGGAAGCGGCAGCCTCAGGGCTGCCGCTTCTTTTTTATCCGTTGACTGAGGAAACCCTTATGACGCTTAAACTCCACCATCTGAACGCATCGCGCTCGCAGCGGATTGTCTGGCTGCTGCTGGAGCTTGGCGTTCCGCACGAGATTATCCACCACAAGCGCAACGAGACGACACGGCTCGCCCCGCCGGACCTGTTGCATATCCATCCGCTAGGCAAGTCGCCGCTTCTGGAGCATGACGGCATTGTGATCGCCGAGACCGGCGCCATCGCCGAGTATTTGCTCGCCAAGTACGATACGGCGCACCGGTTGCACCCCGCGCCGGACTCGCCGGATTTTCCGCGATACCTGGAATGGATCCACTCGGCTGAAGGCGCCGCCTTCCTGCCCTCGTTACTGACGCTCTATCTGGGCATGGCCGGCGTCATGGATGGCCCTGTTGGCCACCGGATCGTGCAGGAACGGGAAAAGGCGGCCAACCATGTCGAGGTCCACCTGTCCCAGAATGCGTATTTCGCCGGCAGCCAGTTCACGGCAGCCGACTGCCTGATGGGTTTCCAGATCGTGATGGCGAACGCGCAGGGCGCGCTGGTGAACAAGCCGGCGACCAAGGCGTGGCTGGACAAGGTGACCGCGCGGGACGCCTACAAGGCGATGCTGGCGGTCGGCGTCTGAACAGGAGCCCTCTCACGCGAATGTGATGCGGAAAGTTGTCTGGCGTTCGCTCCGGCGGGGTCATATTATGGAAGATCCAAACAGCCAGGAGGCTTAGTCATGTCGAAAATCAGTCTTGCTGCGGGACTTGCCGCACTGGCAATTCTGGGCGCCTGCGCGACGGCGACACCTTACCAGGCCGCCGCCGGCCTGGACCGCGGATATTCCGAACAGAAGATCGAGGACAACCGCTACCAGGTCCAGTTCGCCGGCAACTCGCTGACGGACCGTAAGACAGTCGAGACCTACCTTCTCTACGGGGCGGCCGAGCTGACCAAGCAGAACGGCTATGATCACTTCCGCGTGGTCCGGCGTGATACCGATGCGAACACCCGCGTCGTCGGCGGCGCGGCCTATTCGCCCTTCTATGACGGTTTCTTCTGCGACTACCGCTATTTCGGCCCGCGCGCGGCCTATTTTCGTGACCCGTATCGCAGCTTCTATCCGGGTCCGACCTATGCCTCGCGATTCGGCTATTACGACCCGTTCTGGGGTGGCCCGGCCGATTACCGTGAACAGACGAGCTATGTCGCGTCGGCCGAGATCGTGATGGGCAAAGGCGAAAAGCCGGATGACGTGGCCTATTTCGATGCTGCGCAGGTGATCTTCAACCTGACGGACTCGATCCAGCGCCCCGAGGCTTGAGCGGCCCCCCCTCCCTGCCAGACCCGAAAAGCCCCGCAGCTGCCTGCGGGGCTTTTTCATGGGAACTATGCCCATTCGGCACTAGGCAAGCCAGTCTTGCGGGTCCAGAACGCCCCGTTCCCTTTCCTCCCGGAAGCGTCAGCGAGACATGGCCGATTCTGAAACCGCCCTCGAACAACCGGCCGCGCCGCCCACCGGGCTGCGCAAGGTCGAGCTTGTGGCGATGATTGCCGGGCTGATGACGCTCAACGCCATGGCAATCGACATCATGTTGCCGGCACTGTCGCAGATCGCGGCCGCAACCGGGCTGACGGAGCCCGGCGGTCCCACCGACAACCGGCAGCAGCTGATCATCTTCGCTTATGTGCTGGGCTTCGGCGCGCCGCAGCTCGTCTGGGGTCCAGTGACTGACCGTTTCGGCCGGCGCGCGCCGCTGTTCTTCGGCCTCGCGGGCTATATTGCCGTCTCGCTGCTGTGCGTGATGATCCACGACTTCTGGCTGTTGCTGGGCGCCCGATTCCTGCAGGGCGTCTTCTCGTCGGGCGCGCGCATCGTCGCCTCGGCGGTCGTGCGTGACACGTTCGCAGGCCGGGCGATGGCGAGCTTCATGTCGCTGGTGATGACCATCTTCATGATCGTGCCGATCATTGCGCCCAGCCTCGGGCAGGCGATCCTCCTGGTCGCGCCGTGGGAAGGCATTTTCATCTGGCTCGCGATCTGGGGCAGCCTGATGCTGCTCTGGACCTGGCTGCGCTTGCCGGAGACGTTGCCGGTGCCGGCGCGGCGCCCGCTGAATCTCGCCAGCGCTTTCTCGGCCTATCTCAGCGTGCTGCGCACAAGGGCGAGCCTTGGCTACATGTGCGCCTCCGGCATCGTGTTCGGCGCATTGTTCGCGTTCATCGCTTCGTCCGAGCAGGTGTTCCGCCAGGTGTTCGGCAAGGGCGAGACTTTCACGCTATGGTTCGCAGGCGTCGCGGGCGTGATGGCAATCGCCAACTTCACCAATTCGCGGCTCGTTGAACGGCTCGGTATGCGGCGCATCAGCCATGCGGCGCTGCTCCTGTTCACGACACTGTCGGCCACGCTTGCTCTCTCGACCTTGGCGTTCGGCGAGAATTTTGCGCTGTTCTTTCCGATCTTCGCAATCGCCTTCGGCTGTTTCGGCCTGATGGGATCGAACTTCTCGGCCCTCGCCATGGAGCCGCTCGGCAAGATCGCCGGAACGGCCTCAGCGGCCTATGGCTTTGCCACCACGCTCGCGTCGGCCCTGATCGGCGCTTATATCGGCCAGCAGTTCGACGGGTCGACCGTGCCCCTGATGTCGGGCTTTGCCTGTCTTGGCGTTAGTGCGCTTGTGATCGTGCTCATCACGGAGAAGGGCCAGTTATTCAGCACACGCTGATGCTTCTAGAGCGGCTCGCGCTGGCGCGAGAGCGGTCGCACCACGGTCTCCAGATGTTCGATCACCATGCCGGCGAGATCCTTGCCGGTGGCCGCCTCTATGCCCTTGAGACCGGGTGAGGAATTGACCTCCAGCACTTTCGGGCCTTCCTCCGTCTGCAGAAGGTCAACGCCCGCCACCTGCAGCCCGAGGACTTTGGCAGCGTCCTTCGCGATGTCGCGTTCGGCGGCGGAGAGTTTTGCGGCGCTGGCGGTGCCGCCGCGGTGAAGATTTGACCGGAACTCGCCCTTCGCGGCCTGCCGCCGCATCGCGCCGGCCACCTTGTTGCCGATCACGAAGACGCGGATGTCCGCGCCGCCCGCCTCCTCGACAAACTCCTGCACCAGAAAGTTCGCCTCCACGCCCCGAAAGGCATCCACAAGGCGCTCGGCTGCCTTGCGCGTTTCGGCCAGCACAACACCTTTTCCCTGCGTGGACGACAGAAGCTTCAGCACGACCGGCGCGCCGCCCGCGAGGGCAATCAGGTCCTTGGTATCTTTCGGGCTGTGCGCAAAGGCCGTAACCGGCATCGCGATCCTGGCACGCGCCAGCATCTGGTGCGCCAGCAGCTTGTCGCGGCTGCGACCGATGGCACCCGCACCGTTCAGGCAAAAGGCGCCGGTGTTCGAGAACTGGCGCAGCACCGCCATTCCATAATCGGTGATCGACGAGCCGATGCGGGGAATGACCGCGTCGTATCGTGGTAGAGGCTTGCCATCATAGTGGACTTCGGCATCGACGGTGCCGATGCGCAGGTAGCAGCGCGCCGTATCGATGACCTCGATCACATGCCCACGCGTCTCGGCGGCTTCGATGAGACGCAGCGACGAATAGTTCCGCGGCTCGCGGGTCAGCAGCGCAATACGCAGCGGGCGCCTGACCGGCTTTCGCTTCGGCAGGCCCTGATACGCGCCGTAGCCCAGTACCGGCTGAAGGAAAGACGCATTCGGATCAATGATCATGCTCGGCTGAATCGCGGCGCGCCCGAGCAGCATCCGGTAGGTCATCGTTTCGCGGTTCGAGAGTGTCAGCTGGATTGGCCATCGCAGCGCGCCCATCTCGGCATGCGTTTCGATGACATAGCGCAGCTCGCGATCACCGTTCGAGCTGATGACCTCGCGCCGGTCCACCACCGGCGCCGAGCAGGTGACTTCGAGGGACGGTTCATTCGGATCCGGCTGGATCAGGAAGCGCACTTGCGGCGAACTCGCCGGCCCGAACGGCTCGATCACACTGGCGTGGAGGGCCGAGGTCTTTGCCCCCGTATCCACTTTTGCCTTGATGGCCGGAAGGCCGAGCTCGCTGAGCGAGAGCCACTCTTCCCAGCCGAGTTGGAAAGGCGTCTGATCTGGCATGATGCGGGCCCTGTTGCGTGCGCAGAGCCCCGATAGCGGCGGTTTGCAGACGCTCGCAAGCCCACCTCCAGAAACCCGGATCTATCCCTTCACCAGCCATGCCTTTTCGACAAGTTTTGTGACATCGCCCATGATTTCGGTGATCTTGAAATCCTTGGGCGTGTAGACGCGGGCGATGCCCATCTGCTTCAGGGCGCGGGCGTCTTCCGGCGGGATGATGCCGCCGACGACGACCGGCACATCGCCGAGACCAGCGGCGCGCAGTTCGGCTATGGTTTCGCGAACGAGATCAAGGTGGCGACCGGACAGGATCGACAGGCCGACGACATGCGCCTTGGCGGCCTTGGCCTGGGCGGCGATTTCGGATGGGGTGAAGCGGATGCCTTCATAGACGACGTCCATGCCGACCGCGCGGCCGCGCGCGGCAATCTGCTCAGCGCCGTTCGAGTGTCCATCGAGGCCCGGCTTGCCGAGCACATAAGTCAGTGTACGGCCGAGCGCTTCGGAAACGCGGGTCACCTCGGCCTTCACCGCTTCGATCGCAGTGTCGCCGTCCGAGCTGACGACCAGCGCGACACCGGTCGGCGCGCGGAACTCGCCGAAGACTTCGCGCAGCACCGTGCCCCACTCCCCTGTCGTCACGCCGGCCTTGGCGCAGGCAATGGAGGGTTCCATAATGTTGCGGTTCTCGGCAGCGGCAGCGCGCAAAGCGAGGAGGGCCGCCTCGGCG
>JBGSKU010000054.1:0-1862 GCA_041741055.1 Hyphomonas sp. | reverse complement strand
GGTCGTTCTGCGGCACCAGCGGCGCCGAAGCCCGGCGCGCGTGGCCGTTCTTCTCGAAAAAGCTGAGGAACGCTTCCCGGATTTCGTTTACGCCTTGCATCTGTCGCTTCTGGTCCTTGCCAATCATGAAGGGAATCCCTGCACGCCTTAGCCGAGGCGCGCGAAGGATTACAGAGGCGATATAAAGGCCCCTTTGCAGCCCGCCAAGACAAGGCGCGCCGCAAAGGGGACTCATCCGGCCTGGAGATCGATAGGCCGGAAGCTTGCCAGGCCTGTCCGGTGCCGGTTTCCCGGCGCCCTGACCTGGCCAGCGGAGACCACCTTAGACGGAGATCACCGCGAAATCATGTCCGTATGACAGGCCGGGCTCAGCCTTCCGCCGCATCCGGCGTGTCATCTTCATCCTCGGACGAGTTCATCCCGGCCGCCAGCAGCTCTTCGGCGAGCAGGCCCGCATTGCGGCGGATGGCATCCTCGATCTCGTTGGCGACGGCGACATTGTCCTTGAGGAACTGGCGGGCCTTTTCACGGCCCTGACCGATACGCTCGCCATTGTAGGAGTACCAGGAGCCCGATTTCTCGACCACATTGGCCTTGACGCCAAGGTCGATCAGCTCGCCGGTCTTGGAAATGCCCTCGCCATAGAGGATGTCGAACTCGACCTGCCGGAACGGCGGGGCGACCTTGTTCTTGACGACCTTGACGCGGGTCTGGTTGCCAATCACGTCCTCACGTTCCTTGATCTGGCCGATACGGCGGATATCGAGGCGGACAGAGGCGTAGAATTTCAAGGCGTTACCGCCCGTCGTGGTCTCCTGGTTGCCGAACATCACGCCGATCTTCATGCGGATCTGGTTGATGAAGATGACCATGCATTTCGACTTGGAAATCGAGCCGGTCAGCTTGCGCAGCGCCTGGCTCATCAGGCGGGCCTGCAGGCCGGGCAGCGAGTCGCCCATTTCGCCTTCCAGTTCCGCGCGCGGGGTCAGCGCGGCCACCGAGTCGATCACGAGCAGGTCCACCGCGCCCGAACGTACCAGCGTATCGGCGATTTCCAGCGCCTGCTCGCCCGAATCGGGCTGCGAGATCAGGAGGTCGTCCAGATCGATGCCCAGCTTGCCGGCATAGACCGGATCGAGCGCATGCTCGGCGTCGATGAAGGCGCACACGCCGCCATTGCGCTGGGCTTCCGCGACGCAGTGCAGCGACAGGGTGGTTTTGCCCGAGCTTTCAGGCCCGAAAATCTCGATGATGCGGCCCTTCGGCAGGCCGCCGATGCCGAGCGCGATGTCGAGACCCAGCGAACCAGTGGAAATCGCCTCGATATCCATCGATTTCTTGTCGCCAAGGCGCATGACCGAGCCCTTGCCGAACGACCGTTCGATGTTTCCAAGCGCGGTTTCGAGGGCCTTTTGCTTATCCACGCCGGTTTCCTTCTGCACGATCGCAAGCGTCGGTTTGCTCATCAGTGATCTCCTTTGGTCTACCATGGGGGCCGATTTGGCAAGGCCCCCGATTGCCATGCTGGATCTGCATGTACACTATTTGTTCCGGAGAACAAAGCAGAAACTTTTGACAGCTCCGCTTTTCTTTCCGCCGCCGCTGAGTCATACTGCCCGCCATGCTCACACGATCCGGACATTCCGGCGGGGAAGCCCGTCTTAGCTATGGCGACAACGATTACGACATCCTGTCGCCCGGCAGTTTCGTCACCTGTGCCGTGACCGGTAGGCCGATTCCCCTCGGCGCCCTACGCTATTGGAGCGTTGACCTGCAGGAAGCCTATTGGGACGCCGAAGCCGCCGCCCAGCGCCTGTCACCCGCGCAGTGACGCGCCGGGGGCTGGCCGCGCTTGCCGTGAG
>JBGSKU010000053.1:0-5630 GCA_041741055.1 Hyphomonas sp. | reverse complement strand
GGCGGGCGGCTCGGTTGCCGCACCTATCTTCACCGAGTTCATGGAGAAGGCCCTCGAGAACGACCCGCCGACCCCGTTCCGCATCCCGCCGGGCGTGCGCCTCGTGAAGATCGACGCGCGCAGTGGCGCTCTCGCCTCCGGCGGTGGCCCCGGCGTGATCGACGAAGCCTTCCGCCCCGGCACCGAGCCTGGCCTCACGGTCTTCAATGCTGCGGAAGACTGCCTGTCTATTTCTGGCTCCTGCGGCCCGGGCTCCGACAGCGCCGCAACGTCACCCGACGGCACCAACCTGACTGACACCGCTGACGAAAACCTCGACGGTATCTTCTAAACCACAGGATGCCGCACGACGTGCTTTGACCGTCCTTACAGGCGCGTCTATAGCGCGTTCAGAATCATAGACCCGAAGTTGAAGGAGGCGCTGCCATGTCCGCCGAAATCCGTTCCCTGATTGACCAGATCCGCCAGTCCAGCGCCTTGCTACGGAGGCGTCTTTGACTGGGATACAGCCACAAAACGACTGGATGAACTGACGGCCCTTTCCGAGCGTCCCGATTTCTGGGACGATCCGCAGGAGGCCCAAAAGCTGATGCGCGAGCGCCAGAAGCTGGCTGACGGGATCGCGGTCGTTCAATCGCTAGAGAAAGACATTTCTGACGCGCCGGAACTGATGGAACTCGCCGAAGACGACCCCGCCATGCTGGCGGACCTTCAGGCCTCTCTCACCCGCGCCGCCGAGACCGGTGCCAAGGCAGAACTCGCTGCGCTGCTCTCGGGCGAGGCGGATGGCAACGACTGTTATGTGCAGATCAACGCCGGCGAAGGCGGGACCGAATCGCAGGACTGGGCCTCCATCCTGCGCCGCATGTATGTGCGCTGGGCCGAAAAGCACGGGTACCAGGTCGACGTTCTGGACGAGCGCGAAGGCGAAGAGGCCGGCATCAAATCCGCAACGATCCAGGTCAAAGGCGAGAATGCTTATGGCTGGCTGAAATCGGAAACGGGCGTACACCGCCTCGTCCGGATATCGCCTTTTGACTCATCGGCGCGGCGGCACACGTCCTTCTCGTCGGTCAGCGTCACACCCGTCATCGACGACAAGATCGACATCGAGATCAATCCGGGCGATGTGCGCACCGACACTTATCGCGCCTCGGGCGCGGGCGGCCAGCACGTCAACCGGACCGACTCGGCCGTGCGTCTCACACACATCCCCACCAACACGGTCGTGCAGTGCCAGAACGGACGCTCACAGCACCAGAACCGGGATGAGGCCTGGCGGATGCTTCGCTCCAAGCTCTACGAGCTGGAGCTACAGAAACGCAAATCCGTTGCCGATGCTCAGTATGCTGACAAGAGCGCTATCGGCTTCGGCCACCAGATCCGCTCATATGTTCTTCAGCCCTACCAGATGGTAAAAGACCTGCGCACCGATGTCGAAACATCCGACACCGGCGGCGTGCTGGATGGTGACATCGACCGGTTCCTGTCTGCATCCCTGGCCGCGTCTGTCGCCAAGGAAGAAACACAGTGACGAAGACGCAGCTCCCGGCGGATTCCGGCAAGAAGCCGGCAACTGACCGTGTACGGGGGCGGCTGATCAACTGGAGCGATGAGCGCGGGTTCGGTTTCCTCGCCCCCGAGGGCGGCGGCCAGGATGTCTTCGTGCATGCCAGCGCCTTCACGAAGGAAGGCCGTCACATCGAAATCGGGTGCGAGTACGAATTCTCGGTCGATCTCGGCAAGGACGGTCGCCCCAAAGCCAAGCGCGTCACGCTTGTCGTTGAATCAAAAGCCAAGCCCAGCATGCTCTCCCAGATCCTCCAACGCGGTCCGCGCTTTCTGGTGATTGCGGCTTTTCTCTTCATCGTGCTGGCCATCGAAGCCGTCCAGCCGATCTCCCCGAACTGGTTTGTCATCTATGGTGTCGCCAGCGTGGCCTGTTTCGCAGGCTATGGCCTGGACAAGCGGGCTGCCAATCAGAGTGCCTGGCGCGTCTCGGAAACCATTCTCCTGCTGATCGGTCTGGTCGGCGGCTGGCCCGGCGCCATTGTCGCCCAGGAAGTGTTCCGCCACAAAACGCAGAAACGCTCCTTCCGTACACTGTTCTGGATGAGCGTCGCCATCAACATGGCAGCCTTCGTACAGATCAACGTTTTCGCGGCACGCTGATCCCGCCAAGCGCGGCGGCTTTGGAAAATACGGTCGGCAATCCGGCCGTCTGATCCACCTCGGCCCAGAAGCCGTCCGGCAATTCCTTGCTGCGCGCTTCGGCGGTCCACACTTTCAGGTTCAGGCTGAAATGCGTGAACACGTGGCGCACATCGCCGGCTTGCGACCAGTAGGCGTCCAATGGCGGTACGTCGGGCTCGCGCGTTTCGCGCCACTCCGAGGTCGGCAAGGCCAGCATCCCGCCCAGTAATCCGGAAGGCGCCCGGCGCACCAACCACACCCTGCCCTTGCGCGTCAGCACATAAGCTGAGCCAAAGCGCACCGGCCGGGCCACTTTCTCGGGTTTCACCGGATAGCGTTCCGGATTCCCTTCTGCCCGGCCGAGGCAAAGCTCAGCCAACGGACAGAGCGCGCAGTTCGGGCTCTTGGGCGTGCACACGGTCGCGCCAAGGTCCATCAGCGCCTCGGCAAAGTCACCCGGGCGATCCCCTGGCACGAGATCCCGGGCGATCGAGCCGATGCGCTTCTTTGCAGCCGCCCAATCCTCCGTCATTGCCAACAGGCGTGCGAAAACCCTTTCGGCATTGCCATCGACGGCCGGCGTTCGCTCCCCGAAGGCCAGCGCCGCAATGGCTCCAGCTGTGTAGGGCCCGATCCCCGGCAAGGCCCGCAGCCCGGTTTCAGTGCGGGGAAAACCACCCAGAGCCGCTACTTCGCGGGCACACTTCAAAAGGTTGCGGGCCCGCGCATAATAGCCGAGCCCGGCCCAGGCCTGCATCACGTCTTCGTCCCTGGCTGCCGCGAGCGCTTCGACGCTAGGCCACCGGGTCGTGAACGTTTCGAAGTAAGGCGCGGCGTGCGGTACGGTGGTTTGCTGCAGCATGATTTCAGACAACCACACTTTGTAGGGATCGCGGGCCACGCCGCGCGGGCTGCGCCAGGGCAAAGTCCGAGCCGATTTGTCGAACCAGGCCAGTAACAAGGGCGCGAGGCGCGTGAGCGTTTTGTCACTTTTGCGGCTCATGCCTTTTCCTCGCCCCAGAAGCCGTGCAGATTTGCGATCATGGTGCAGAGATCAACCCTCGATCCGCTGGAAGAAGCCCGCGCGCTGGTCCGGCTGCGTTACACGCGGGCACGCGCCCTGCGAGCCCCCATGAAACCGCTGTCGGTCGCGGCTGACCGTGTGGGCCGAAAGACCGGCGCTGCCAAGCTGCCTCCGCTCAAACTGCTCCAGGCGCGCTGGCGCGAAATTGCCGGCGACCAGCTCTACCGCTTCTCCCACCCCGAAAAACTGAGTTCTTCCAAGGACGGACGCATCCTCACCCTGCGCGTCGTCCCGCAGGCCGCTCCACTCGTGCAGCACCAGTCCGAGACAATCCGCCAGCGCGTTTCTGTAGCCGCAGGCGGAGACATTACCGGCATCCGAATCGTGCAGGGCACCATCTCCCGCGGCGCTGAAACGGTCACCTATCGCCCCAAGGCTCGCGCCCTGACAAAAGACGAGACCGAAACCCTCGAATCAGGCGCCAGCAGAATTGAAAACACACGCCTGCGCGCCGCATTTGTGGCATTGGGCAAGGCTGTGCTATCGGCGGACCCGTAAACACCGAGCCCGGTTTCCTTAACCATTTGGCAACCGGTGCGACTCATTCCTTAACGCGAGGCTTATGACCATGGCATCTCTTTCCCGGCGTTTGGCCCTTGTGGCCGTTTCGGCCCTGGCCCTCGTGGCTTGTGGCGCAGCAAACAGCGATGGCAACAAGACCGAAACGCCCGCTGCGGCGTCCAGTACGGTCGAAGCTGGTGAGCTGGGCCACATCAAGGGCGACAAGAACGCCCCGATCACGCTGATCGAATATGCGTCGCCGACCTGCCCGGCCTGCAAATACTTCCACGACTCCGTCATGCCGGAGATCGAGGCCAAGTATATCGCAACCGGCAAGGTGAAATTCGTCTTCCGCGAATTCCCGATTCACGGCGCGCCGGACGTGGCGGCCTACGTGGTCGCGCGCTGCGCCGGGGACGACAAATACTTCGATGTGCTCGATGACCTGTTCGCGAACCAAGACGGCATCGTCCAGGCTGCCCAGGTCGGCGCACTCGGCGGCATGCTGAAGACCGTGGCCAAGCGCCATGGCATCGAAACCGACGAAGCCTTCGACGCCTGCATGGCCGACCGGTCGATCCGCGACAAGCTCGCCGCCGTCTACCAGACGGCAGAGCAATATAACGTCAACGGTACCCCCACTTTCGTGCTCGACGGCAAAGTGCGTGACTTCGACGGCGACTTCCGGTCGGCCGAAGGCTTCTCGCGCCAGATCGATGCTCTGCTTGCCGAAAAGGGCGTGCAGTAACGATGAGGTCCCGGCATGCAGATCACTGAGCTTCGCATTGCCGGCTTCAAGTCGTTCGTAGACCCGCAGACCGTTCCGATCGAGCCCGGTCTCACCGGCATTGTCGGCCCGAACGGCTGCGGCAAATCCAATCTCCTCGAAGCGCTGCGCTGGGCCATGGGCGCAAATTCCGCCAAGGCCATGCGCGGCGGCGAGATGGACGACCTGATCTTCTCTGGCGCTCAGGGCCGCCCCGCCCGCGAAACGGCCGAGGTCATCCTCGTCCTCGACAACTCGAAACGCACGGCGCCGCCCGAGTTCAACGGCGCCGATTCGCTGGAGATCGAGCGCAAGTTGAAGCGTGGCGCCGGCTCCAGCTACCGGATCAACGGCCGCACGGTGCGCGGCAAGGACATCCAGCTCCTCTTCGCCGACGCCTCGACCGGCGCAAACTCGCCCGCCCTCGTCCGGCAGGGCCAGATTTCCGAACTCATCGGCTCCAAGCCGCAGAACCGCCGCCGCATCCTCGAAGAAGCCGCCGGCATCGCGGGCCTCAACAGCCGCCGCCATGAAGCCGAGCTCAAGCTCGACGGAGCCGAGGCCAACCTCCAGCGGCTCTCGGAAGTCGCGGTCGAAGTTGAGCGCCAACTGACCAGCCTCAAGCGCCAGGCCTCCAAGGCCCGCCGCTACCGCAAGCTCTCTGAAGAGATCCAGGCGCTCGACGCCCTCGTCGCGCACCTGCGCTGGGCCGAAGCGCGCCAGACGATGGACCTTGCCCGAACCCAGCTCGACACGCTGAAGCGTCAGGTCGAAGAACTGTCGCGCGAAGACGCGCTGCGCGAAAAGGAGCGGATCGAAGCCGGCGAAGGCCTCGCCCCGCTACGCGACGCCGAAATGGACGCCGCTGCCCGCTTGGGTCAGGCCCGGATCACTCTCGCCAAGCTCGAAACCGAACGCCGCATCGCCGCCGACGCGCACGCCCGCCTCGAAGCCGAAGCGCTGCGCCTCGTTGACGACCTTGCCCGCGAGACCACAGCGCACGCCGAAGCCGCCACAGCCTTGACGCAGGCGAAGGACGAACTTGCCGCCCTTCCCGAAGAAGACGCCGCGCTGACCACCCGCCTC
>JBGSKU010000052.1:0-6650 GCA_041741055.1 Hyphomonas sp. | reverse complement strand
GCACGATGCCGGCCGCGATGTCCCAGGGCTGCAGTGTGCGTTCCCAGAATGCATCAAAGCGCCCGGCAGCGACCCAGGCGAGGTCCAGCGCAGCGGAGCCATAGCGGCGGATGCCGGCGCAGGTAGGTGTCATGGCCAGCATTTCGCGGGCGAAGGTGGTGTGGGCGTCCTCGGACTTGCCGTGCCACGGTGTGCCGGTCGCGATGACGGAATCGGAGAGCCTCTTGCGTGTCGCCACGCGCAGCTTGCGCTGTTCCAGCCAGGCGCCGCGGCCTGTTTCGGCCCAGAAGATCTCGTTCTTGGCCACGTCGAACACGACCCCGGTCAGCAGCTGGCCGTCGCGCTCGAGCGCGATCGAGACCGAATAATGCGGCTGGCCGTGGAGGAAGTTCAGGGTGCCGTCGAGCGGATCGACAATGAACCGGTTCGACTTGTCGGTGCCTTCCACGATCCCGCGCTCTTCCATGACAAAGCCATATCCGGGCCGGGCCTTGGTCAGATGCGTATAGATGATTTCTTCGGCGCGGTGATCGGCGCTCGATACGAAGTCGGCCGGTCCCTTCTTGGAGACCTGCAGGTTTTCGACTTCGCCAAAGTCACGCGCAAGGCTTCGCCCAGCGGCGAGAGCAGCGGCGATCATAACGGCGCCAACGGGGGAGGGTTTCGACATGAGAAATAGCTCTTGCGCGCTTTTGAGGCGGGAGCGGGGGGCGTAAGGCCTTGTGCGCGCAGGGTCAAGGCGCGGAGGGTTAATGCCCGGGGCGTTTTGACGACAAGGTTGCCCTGAACGTCAACTTGTATCACCCTTGGGTCTCACCTGACGATGGAGGGGCTCTACCATGGTGAACCAATTCCTGACCTTCGATAAGCTGATCGGCTCCAAGCTGATCACCATTCTCTATTATGTCGGCCTGATCGGCTTGGCGCTTGGCGTCATCGCTGGAATCTTCTCCGGTTTTGCCGGCATGGGGTACAGCTTCTTCGCCGGGCTGGGCACAATCATCGCGGCGTTGATCGGCGGCGTGATCGGCCTCGTCTTCTGGCGGTTCATGTGTGAGCTGTACATGATCCTGTTCCGGATGGCCGACGACTTGCGCGACATCAAGAACGCGAAGACCGGCGCGGCGTCCTAGGTTTCTTCCAGGTCGTCGAACACAGCGTTGAAGGCCCTGACCGCAGCGGCGGGGCCTTCGGCATAGCTCCAGACGCCAGCCGATACGGCGATGAAATCGGCGCCGGCAGTAACCAGGGGGGCTACATTCTGCACCGTGATGCCCCCGATTGCGACGCACGGGACAAGCATTGCGGCCTGCCAGACCTGCAACAGATCGAGCTCGGCGGGCACCGTCTCCTGTTTGGTGGCCGTGGGGTAGAATGCGCCGAAGGCCACGTAGTCTGCCCCGTCTTCGCCGGCCTGCATGGCCTTGTGATAACTGTTCTTCGCGGTCGCACCGATGATCGCATCGGGGCCGAGCAGGCCGCGGGCGGTCTTTACCGGCAGGTCGGTCCAGCCAAGATGGACGCCGTCTGCACCGAGTTCCTTCACCAGGTCCGGCGCGTCGTTGACCAGCACCGCCACGCCGGCCTCCTGCGCCAGGGCCGTGACTGCGCGGCCGACTTCCCGTGTCGCCTGCATATCTATCATGCCATCTGCGCCCTTGAGGCGAAGCTGCAGTGAAGCCACATCACCCGCGCCTAACGCGGTCTCCAGCGTTTTCGCAAAGCCCGCCACGTCCGCAATTTGAGGCGGCGTGATCAGGTAGAGGCGGGTGCGCGGGCGGGGCGGAACGGCAGAACTCATGGACGCTGCCTGTGCGGTGCGGGCGGCGAGAAGTCAACTTGGCAGCGCCCCTTGGAAAAGTAGCAATAAAGTTCTATTTCAGAACCCATTTAATAGACGGACCTCCCCGATGTCGAAGAAGCTCCCCGTGCGCTTGTTCCAGCCCCTGTTTGGTCTGTTCATGGCGTTCTTCATGAGCTTCCTGATGTCCGGCGCGATCACGGCGCTCAACATCGGCTTCCCGCCGGACTTTCTCGCCCGGTGGATGCACTCTTGGGGCATGGCCTTTGTGCTCGCCTATCCGGCCATTCTGATTGTGGCGCCGGTCGCTCGCCGGATGGCCTTGCGCTTCGCCGAGTCGCCGTTTGCGGCCGCCGTCAGCCCGCAGGCTTGAACACGCGTTTCGTGCTGGCCGGATTGCGGGCGAGTGCGCCGCCGCGCCGCATCGGACGCGGTTCGAGATCGCCTTTGCAGTTCGGACAGACACCATCGAGCGGACCGTCGGCGCAATCATCACAGAAGGTGCATTCGAAGGAACAGATGAACGCGCCGGGCTCGTCCGCGGGCAGGTCGCGGTCGCAGTGTTCGCAGTTGGGGCGCATTTCGAGCATGGCGGTCTCCTATCCGACCGTGCTTAGCCCAACACAGGCCAATCAAAAAGGCGGCCCATTGGACCGCCTTTCCTGAAGTTCTGCCATATCCGGCTCAGCGATCAGCCGGCCTTGGAAGCCTCGCAGGTGATGTTGATCGTCTCTGCCAGGACCGTGTCGAAATCGGCATCGCTCTGCTGAGCCGAGAGGCCTTCAGTCAGGGCGCGCGAGAAGCTCGCGATGATGCCGGTATTCTCGCCCAGCTTCTGGCAGGCAACTTCGCGGCTGTAGCCGCCCGAGAGGGCAACGACGCGCATCACACGCGGATGATCAACGAGTGGATTGTAGAAGTTGGCGACCGTCGGCAGTGTCAGCTTCAGCATGACTTGCTGATTCGAAGGCAGGGCATCCAGCTGCTTCAGGATTTCCGAACGCAGGATCTCTTCGGCTTCGGCCTTGTCGGCGATCGAAATCGTCACTTCCGGCTCGATGATCGGCATCAGGCCATGGGCGAGAATCTGCTTACCGACTTCAAACTGCTGGGCGACCACGGCGGCGATGCCTTCCGGGTTGGCTGCATCTATGACCGAGCGCATCTTGGTGCCGAAAATGCCTTTGGCAACGGCGCGCGTCAGCAGTGCGTCGAGCCCGGTGATCGGCTTCATCAGCTGAACGCCATCCTTGGCGGCTTCGAGGCCCTTGTCGACCTTCAGGAAGGGCACGACGCTGCGCTTGGTCCAGAGATATTCCGCAGTCGGAATGCCGTCGATGGCGCCATCCATGGTACGCTCGAACAGGATCGCCCCGATCACCTTCTCGCCGGTAAAGGCCGGCGACTTGATGATCCGTGCACGCATGTCGTGGATGAGGCCGTACATTTCCTCTTCAGTCGACCAGGCGCTTTCTTCCACGCCGTACTGGCGCAGCGCCTTCGGCGTTGAGCCGCCCGACTGGTCGAGCGCAGCAATGAAGCCCGCCTTTTGCGACATTTGCTGCGCCATCGCTTTGTTGTCCGCCATCACTGCCATATCCGTGCTTGTCATTGTCCCGACCTTCCTTGGCCCCCGCAGGGCAGCCTGTTCATCCGTATCCGTCATGTCATGCCACCGAACCTGGAGAAGGCTGCTGTCACGCTCTGAAACAGCGGTCCGGCCCGTAATGCGGGCCGGTGTCTCAAATGTGGCGGCGCCGGGCGGCTGACCTTTCATACTGCCCTATATTCAAGCGGCGTGCCGGAAAAGACAGACAACGTTGCCATGCGGCAACTCGGCTACGGGTCAGCGGCGAAGTGCTTCAACGCCCGGCAGTGGCTTGCCTTCCATCCATTCCAGGAAGGCGCCGCCGGCTGTGGATACAAAGGTCAGGTCGCCCGCAACGCCGGCATGGTTCATGGCCGCAACGGTGTCGCCGCCGCCGGCTACCGCGATCAGTTTGCCGTCCTTGACCAGCTTCGCCGCCGCTTCGGCGACCTTCACCGTCGCGGTGTCGAACGGTGTCAGTTCGAACGCGCCGAGCGGGCCGTTCCAGACCAGCGTCCTGGCGCGCCCCAGCGCGGCGACCAGGTGAACGATGGACATCATTCCGGCATCGAGGATCATTTCGTCTGCCGCCACGTCGTTGAGGCCGCACACGCGGTTTGCCGCATTCGCCTTGAACTCCTTGGCCACCACGACATCGCGCGGCAGCAGGATTTCGCAGCCCGCCGCCTTGGCCGCCGCTTCGATCTCGCGCACCGTATCGGCCAGGTCGTGCTCGCACAGCGATTTGCCAACATCGACGCCTTGGGCGGCGAGGAACGTGTTCGCCATGCCGCCGCCGATGGCCAGCATATCGACCTTGGTTACAAGGTTTTTCAACAGGTCGATCTTGGACGAAACTTTGGCGCCGCCCACGATCGCCATCACCGGGCGTTCCGGGTTGCCGAGCGCCTTGTCGAGCGCGTCGAGTTCGGCCTCCATCGTTACGCCGGCATAGGCGGGCAGGAGCTCGGCCAGAACGGCCGTCGTCACATGGCGGCGGTGCGCTGCGGAGAAGGCGTCGTTGACATAGATGTCGCCGAGGCTCGCGATTTCCTTGGCGAGTTCCAGGTCGCCCTTTTCCTCGCCTTTGTAGAAACGGGTGTTCTCGAGCAGGATCACGCCGGCCGGCTGGAGGTCGGCAATCGCCTTCTTCACATGATCGCCCTTGCAGTCGGCCACGAAGCTGACATTGGCGCCGAGCACGTTTGCAAACGCGCCGGCCACCGGTGCGAGGCTCATCTCGGCTGTGCGTTCGCCTTTCGGCCGGCCGAAATGCGCCAGCAGGGCCACCTTCGCGCCCGCCGTGCGCAGGCTCTGGACGGTATCGACAGCCGCGCGCAGGCGCGTGTCGTCCGTGACCAGACCGTTTTCCATCGGCACGTTGAAGTCGACGCGCACAAGCGCGACCTTGCCGGTGAGATTGCCTGCGTCGGCGATGCGTTTGAAGCTGGCCATGATGACTTACTTGATCAGTTTCGCCAGCGTGACGGCAGTGTCCGCCATACGGGTCGAGAAGCCCCACTCGTTGTCATACCAGGTCATGATCGACACGAAATTGCCGTCCATGACTTTCGTCTGGTCGAGGTGGAAGATCGAGGAGCGGTCATCGTGGATGAAGTCCGACGACACGTTCGGCTGGTCGGTGACGCCAAGCACGCCTTTCAGCGGGCCGCTGCTCGCGGCAGCGATGATGGCGTTGTTCACTTCCTCAACGGTCGTGGCTTTCTTGGCGATGAATTTCAGGTCGACGACCGAGACGTTCGGCGTCGGCACGCGCACCGAGATACCGTCCAGCTTGCCCTTGAGTTCCGGCAGGACGAGGCCGACGGCCTTGGCGGCACCGGTCGAGGTCGGGATCATCGACAGCGACGCGGCGCGAGCGCGGTAGAGGTCCTTGTGCATCTGGTCGAGCGAGGGCTGGTCGTTCGTGTACGAATGGATCGTCGTCATCATGCCCTTTTCGATGCCGATGGCCTTGTGAAGGACCGCGGCGACCGGGGCGAGGCAGTTCGTGGTGCACGAGGCGTTCGAGACGACCATATGGTCCTTCGTCAGCTTGTCGTGGTTGACGCCGTAGACAACCGTCAGGTCAGCGCCGTCAGCCGGGGCGGAGACCAGCACGCGCTTGGCGCCGGCAGAAAGGTGGGCCGAGGCCTTGTCTTTCGACGTGAAGATGCCGGTGCACTCCATTGCGATGTCGACGTCGAGTTCGCGGTGGGGCAGGTCCTTCGGGTCGCGGATGGCGGTCACGAGGATCGGCTTGCCATTGATGACGATCTTGTCGCCATCGACCTTTACGTCTGCCGGGAAGCGGCCATGCACCGAATCGAACCGCAAGAGGTGCGCGTTGGTCTCGACCGGGCCGAGATCGTTGATGGCCACCACTTCGATGTCGGTGCGGCCATGTTCGATGATCGAGCGCAGGACGAGGCGGCCGATCCGGCCAAATCCATTGATTGCAACGCGAACGGGCATCTGTTTTCTCCTGTCAGGCGAGATATCTCGCAGTTTTGCTGCCATTTACTGGCGCTGGCCCCCCACGTCCACCCGCAATCCGTGCGGCACCGCGCCGCTAAATGACGCTAGGGAAGGGGCGTTTGCCTTGCCCGGAGCCTGCAAGTTCTGTGCAAGCCGGATCGCTGGACAGCCGCCGCGCACCCGCCTAGTCCCGAACCGGGAGAGAGGTTCGCATGACTGATACGCCAGAGCCGGGAAAGACGGCTGGCCGACCTCTGCTCGATTGGGTTCTGTTCGGCCTACTGTCGATGATCTGGGCGGGGGCCTATCCATTGACCCGCCTCGCCGTCGGCAAGGGTACGCAGACCGGCCTTCCGCCTGAATGGGTCTTGCCCGGCCGCCTGGTGATCGGCGCGGTCGTCCTCTGGACGGTGCTGATTGCGATGCGCAAGCACCTGCCCCCGTTCCGGGACTGGCGACGCTGGCGCACGATTGTCGCCATGGGCATCACCGGTTCGGTGATCCCCTTTTTCTTCATCACCACGGCCCAGCAGACGGTCAATTCCAGCCTTGCCGCGCTCTACACGGCCGCGTCGCCGGTATTTGTCGCCATCGGTGCCAACCTGATGTTCGCGGAAGAGCGCATGACCGGCCGGACGGGCCTGGGTGTCTTGCTCGGCTTTGTCGGCGTCGGCGTACTGTTCGGGCCGGATGCGCTGCGGGGGCTGGGCTCCGCCGACGTGATCGCGCAGGTCTTCCTGCTGATCGCGACCCTCGCCTTTGCCGCCAGCACGCTGATCGCAC
>JBGSKU010000051.1:0-2614 GCA_041741055.1 Hyphomonas sp. | reverse complement strand
GCGGCCAGCAGCAGCGCGTGGCGCTGGCCCGCGCGCTGGTGTTCGAGCCGGAGCTTGTGCTCATGGACGAACCTCTGGGTGCGCTGGACAAGCAGCTCCGCGAGCACATGCAGTTCGAGATCACGCGCCTCGCACACAATCTGGGAATCACGACGGTCTATGTCACCCACGACCAGACAGAAGCGCTGACCATGTCCGACAACGTCGCGGTTTTCGACGACGGTCGAATTCAGCAGCTTGCGCCGCCGGCAGTGCTCTATGAGCAGCCCACGAACAGCTTCGTCGCGCAATTCATCGGCGAGAACAACACGCTTCTCGGCACGGTCAAGGAGATCAAGGGTGAAGTGGCCGTTGTCCAGTTGGACGATGGCGATCTGATCGACTGCAAGCCCGTCAATGTCTCCAAGCCCGGCGAACGGACGCGGGTCTCAATCCGGCCCGAAAGGGTCGAGGTCAACAAGTCCAGGCTTCAGCCGGGCGCACATACGCTCAAGGCCGAAGTGCTCGAGTTCATCTACATGGGCGACATTTTCCGTACGCGTCTGCGCGTTGCGGGCAACGACGAGTTCATCGTCAAGACACGGAATGCGCCTGACCAGAAACGCATGCAGCCCGGCGAGCAGATCGAAATCGGCTGGTTGCCGACGGACTGCCGCGCGCTCGACGCCTGACGACGGGCGCTGCCAGATTGGCCGACGCATATCCCGTAGCGTCGGCCAAATAGTTCAAAATCGGGAAGTTAATAGGGAGTTAAGAAAAATGAAACTGACGTCCATCCTTCTTGCCAGCAGCGCAATGGCGCTTGCGGCAGGGGCTGCCTCTGCGATCGACCTGACCCTGGTGTCCTGGGGCGGCGCCTATCAGGAATCACAACTCAAGGCCTATGCCGAACCTTACATGGCGGCGAATCCGGACGTGAAGATCATCTGGGACGAAAGCTCGGCTGAAGCCGTGGCCAAACTCCGCGCGATGAACGAAGCGGGCAACATCACCTGGGACCTCGTCGACGTGACCGTGTCGGACTCGATCCGTCTTTGTGACGAGGGCCTCGCTCGGGAGATTGACTTCGACACCGAGCTTGCGCCGGCACCGGACGGAACCTCGGCAAAGGACGACTTCGGCAACACCTACATCAATGACTGCTTCGTGCCGCAGATCGTCTATTCGACGACCTTCGGCTACCGCACCGATCTGGTCGGCGACACGCCGCCGACAACTGTATGCGATGTCTTCGACCTAGAGAAATACCCCGGTAAGCGCGCGCTTCAGAAGCGTCCGATCGACAACGTCGAATGGGCGCTCTACTGCGACGGCGTGGCCAAGGAGGACATCTACAGCGTGCTTGGCACCGACGAGGGCGTCGAGCGTGCGCTGAAGAAGCTCGACACGATCAAGGATCAAGTCGTCTGGTGGAACGCCGGCGCGGAAACGCCGCAGCTGCTGGCCGATGGCGAGGTGGTCATGGGATCGACCTTCAACGGCCGCCTCTTCTCGGCGATCGCCGAGCAGAACCAGCCGATCGCGATGCTCTGGGACATGCAGTCCTACGACATCGACGGCTGGATCGTCCCGGCCGGCCTCGCGCCTGAGAAGGAAGCAGCCGTCATGGACTTCCTGAAGTTCGCGACCGACACCCAGCGGCTGGCCGACCAGGCCAAGTACATCTCCTACGGTCCGGCCCGCGCCTCCTCGGCGCCGCTCGTCGGCAAGCACGCCACGCTTGGCATCGACATGGCGCCGCATATGCCGACCGACCCGGCCAACGCGACCAATCCGCACATCTACGACTACACCTGGTGGGCTGATCACCGCGACGATCTGGACGCCAAGTTCCAGGCGTGGCTGGCACAATAATCACAGATGAGGGAAGGGGCCAGATCGGCCCCTTCCACCCTATTTCCTTTGTGACTTTGACGTTCCGGATACGAACGGGGGAGCGATGAGCGACATCACGCAGAACGGCCCGATGCGGGCCGCCGATGGCACACCGCTGAAGAAAAGCCTCGCGCGCGCTCTCCGGCGGCAGAAGCTTCGGGCGCTTGCCCTGATCGCGCCGCTGCTGATCTTCGTGGTGGTGACCTTTGTCGCGCCGATCGCCGACATGCTGTTCCGCTCGGTCGAAAACCAGATCGTAGCGGAGACCCTGCCGCGGACGGTTGCCGCACTGAAAGACTGGGACTCTTTTTCTGGGGAGATTCCGGACGAACCCGTCTTCGACGCGCTGACAATTGATTTCCAGATCGCCGCCGAACAGAAGATCCACACCAAGCTCGGTTCGCGCCTGAACTACGAGAGTCCGGGCATTTCTTCGGTGTTCCGCTCGACCGGCCGTGGCGCTGACAAGCTTGGCAAGGACGCAGAGAAAGAAATAACCGGCATCGACGCGCGCTGGAAAGACCCGGCCGTCTGGGCGCAGATATTTGGTGCGGCGGACTGGCATCAGGCCGTCGCCGACTGGGTTGCCGCCGAGGACGCGTCCGCGAAGATGCCGAAATTCGCGGCCAATCCCGACGCCGCGGCCGCTCTGCCGCTGACGGAGGCAGCCTATCGGGCCTTTGCCGCCGACGTGCGGGCGACCGGCCGCAAGGCGGTGACGGAGACCAAGCCCTGGCCG
>JBGSKU010000050.1:0-3530 GCA_041741055.1 Hyphomonas sp. | reverse complement strand
AGGGCGTCGGCGAGGAGGTGGATCGCGCGGCGCAGGACGGCTTCTGCGGGGGCGAGATAGTGGCGCGCGAGATCGCGCAGGAAGGCCACGGCGGGCCGCTGACCGGCGAGGCCTCCGAGGAGGACATGCATCTCGGTAATCAGCCAACGGACGAGCCGGGCGCCTTCATCGATGAGGGCGCCGTGGGGGATATCATCTTCCGGGAGCGGAGGGCTTTGCGACATGGAAGCAGTATACACCCGGCCGCAGGGGTGTTGCGCAAGTTTGCCCGACTATTTTATAGCGCGTTGATTTTATTGGAGGTGGGGTGGGGGAATTTGTTGCGTAAGGGGGCGGCTTTGCCGGGCCCCACCCTCTTGCTCGGGAAATCGTATACGATTTCTCGTCCTCGCAAGCTCCCCGCAAGCGGCGAGGGGACAGGTTGTGCCTGGGGAGGTGTTATCGATAGGCGAGCGATGACTTGTTCCCTCCCCATTCATGGGGAGGGTCAGGGTGGGGCGAGGCTGGGTGAATGTGGTGAGGAAGAGGCAGGTTATGTTGGGGGTCAGGCGGGTTTGGGTTTGCGGATGGCTTTGCGCATCAGGCCTTCCTGGGCGACGGAGGCGATGAGGCGGCCTTGCTGGTCGAAGACCTTGCCCCGGTTGAAGCTGCGCCCGCCACCGGCATAGGGGGCGTCCATCGAATAGAGGTGCCAGTCATCGAACTTCATGGGCGCATGGAACCACATGGCGTGGTCGAGGCTCGCCGACATCAGTTCGCCGGTCATCCAGGAGACGCCGTGCGGGCGGTTGCCGGTGCCGAGGAGGGCCATGTCGGACGCATAAGCGAGCAGGCAATGGTGCAGCCAGGGCGCTTCGTCGATGGGGCGGGCCACGCGGAACCAGAGGTGATGCACATCGCTGGCCTTGGCGGGTTTCAGCGGATCGAGCGGCTCGATCTCGCGCATCTCGATTGGCCGGGGACGGAGGAAATGGCCGCGATGACGCTCGGGCAGTTTCTCGGCGAACTTGCGGCGCCATTCGACCCGGTCGTCCAGCGTGTCGGGGCCGGGCACGTCGGGCATATCGTGCTGGTGGTGCCAGCCGTCTTCGGCGACATGGAAGCTGGCCGCGAGGTTGAAGATCTGCTTGCCGTGCTGGATGGCGACGACACGGCGTGTGGTGAAGCTGCCGCCATCGCGGGAGTGGTCGACCTGGTAGATGATCGGCACCTTCGGGTCGCCGGGGCGGATGAAATAGGCGTGGAGCGAATGGCAGGTGCGGTCATCGGGAACCGTGCGGTAGGCCGCGACGAGCGCCTGGGCGATGACCTGGCCGCCGAAGACGCGCTGGCTTTCCTCTTCATCCGGGCTCTGGCCGCGGAACAGGTCGAGCTCCAGACGCTCGATATCGAGCAGGGTGAGCAGGTCGCTGACGGGATCGGTCGCCATGGGGCGGTTCCTTCTTGTTCTTGTGCGGCGCAGCAATATGCCGACCTGCGGCGTATGGCAACGGCAGATGACGCCGGTTTTCTTTGACATGATGCACGAAACATCCTTGATTCGAAGCATTCCAGAGTCAGCTATTTTGACGACGCTCTTCAGACCAGGGACGCCGAAATGAATCCATTCGCCATACTTGCGCGCGAGTTCCACTTCTTCCAGAGCGCGCAGCTTCTGAAGAAGTGGACGGGCGACGTTTCGTCGGAGTCCGACTTTCTCGTCGCAGACGATTTCGAGCGGGCCGTGGATGCGTTCCCGGACAACATCGCGTTCCGGTTCGAAGGCCGGTCGATGACCTATGCGCAGTTCGACGCACTGGCCAGCCGGTTCGCGAACTGGGCAATCGCGCAGGGCCTGAAGGCCGGAGACTGTATCTCGCTGTTCATGGAGAACCGGCCGGAATATGTCGCCGCCTGGGCGGGCTTCTCGAAGGCCGGACTCGTCACGGCACTGATCAATCACAATCTGGAAGGCGACGCGCTGGCGCATTGCGTGAACATCGCGCAGACCAAGATGATCGTCACCGGCGCGGAACAGGACGAGGCGATGCGCGGGGCGATGGGCCTGTTGGAGGGCGCGCCGCCGGTCTGGTCGCTGGGCGGAAGGTTTGGCGGGGATCTCGGCGGCGCGCTGGAGGCGTTTTCGGACAAGCGGCCGGACCGCAAGCACCGCGCCGGCCTGCTGGGCAAGGACCTGTGCCTTTATGTGTACACATCCGGCACGACGGGCTTGCCGAAGGCGGCGCGGCTGACGCAGGCGCGCACGCAGGGCATGATGCGCAGCTTCATCGCGCCGTGCCGCATTACCCCGAAGGACAAGGTGTATGTCACGCTGCCGCTGTATCATGGCACGGGCGGGCTGTGCGGGATCGGGCAGGCGCTGATGACCGGGGCGACGGCGGTGGTCCGCCGGAAGTTTTCCGCGAGCGCGTTCTGGGACGATGCGGTGGATGAGGGCGTAACCTCGATCGTGTATATCGGCGAGCTCTGCCGCTACCTGCTGAACTCGCCGCCGCATCCGAAGGAACGGGCGCATCATATCCGCACGGGATTCGGCAATGGCCTGCGCCCGGAAGTGTGGCAGGCCTTCCTTGACCGGTTCAACATTCCGCATCTGTGCGAGTTCTACGGTTCGACGGAAGGCAATGTCAGCTTCCTGAATTTCGACGGGAAGGTGGGCGCCGTGGGGCGCATTCCCGGCTGGCTGAAATCTCAGTTCAAGCATATTGCGTTCGTCAAGTTCGACATCGAGACCGAGCAGCCGGTGCGCGGGGCGGACGGGCTCTGCATCCGGGCGGACGTGGACGAGCCGGGCGAGGCGCTAGGCCAGATCGGCGACGATGTGCGCCAGCGGTTCGAAGGCTACAACGACCAGACGGCAACCGAGAAGAAGCTGCTGCGCGACGTGTTCGAGAAGGGTGACCTGTGGTTCCGCACGGGCGACCTCTTACGAATGGACAAGGACGGCTATATCTTTTTCGTTGACCGGATCGGCGACACGTTCCGCTGGAAGGGCGAGAATGTCTCGACCAATGAAGTGGGCGAGGCGTTGTCGCAGATCGAGGGCATCAAGACGGCGAACGTCTATGGTGTTCCCATTCCGGGTACGGACGGAAAAGCAGGGATGGCGGCGATCACGGTCGAGGGCGATGTGGACTTCGCCGGTCTGTACAAGGCGCTGGACGCAAAGCTGCCGCGCTATGCCGTGCCGATTTTCATCCGTGTGCAGCCGGAAGCCGAGACGACCGGGACGTTCAAGTATCGCAAGGTGGAGCTGGTGGCCGACGGGTTTGATCCGGCGAAGGTGAACGAGCCGCTCTGGATGCTCGATCCGGGCGAGGAACGCTATGTTCTGATGTCGCCGGCGCGCTACGACACGCTGCTGGCCGGCGGGTACAAGTATTGAGGGAGGGGAGTGGCGACCCCGGCAGGATTTGAACCTGCGACCACTCGCTTAGAAGGCGAGCGCTCTATCCAGCTGAGCTACGGAGTCGTGGGTCCGGACTAGCGCGCGCCGCCTCAGTGTGTCCACGGCTGTTTGCGCGAGGCCG
>JBGSKU010000049.1:0-2357 GCA_041741055.1 Hyphomonas sp. | reverse complement strand
CTTTCGCGGCGGGCAGCGTGGCCGAAACCCTCCGTACACTGAAGCCGCTGCCGGCCTGGCCGTTCCTGCTGGTCGGGCTTGTCTGGTGGATGTCGCGCGAGGTTCCGGCCGCGCCGGAGCCGTCCGATGACGTGAAGGGCCTGCGCCTGATCCTCGCCTGGGGCCTCCTGACCTATGCCTTCTTCGAGCTGATGCCGACCTTGCTCAGCCACTATATCCTGCCGGCTTATCCGGCTTTCGGCCTGCTGTGCGGCTACGTGGCGGTGCGGCTGATCGACGGGGCGAAGATGCCGGTGTCGAACGTGACCGGCTACGTCCTGTTTGCCATCGGGGCCATCGCATTGCTCGCCGTATCCTGGCCAGGCGCGACGACGGCCTACATGGCCGATCAGGCGGGCGAGTTCCGTACCGCGTCATCCGGCGAGGTCCTGGCGGCCTGGGCGCCGTACAGGGATTATCCGGTCTGGCTCTGGTGGGGCGGGTTTGCGCTCGCCGGGCTGGCGCTGATCGAAGCGGCGCGCCGGCATGTGGCCGTCGGTATCGCCTTCTCCATCGCAGCCAGCATTGCGCTCGGCTGGCATATCCGCATCTACATGCTGCCCTCACAACTCTGGGTGCAGCCGACCGAAACGGCGCGTCAGGCACTCGAAGATGTATGCGGCGTGCCGGGCGAGGGCGATCTCTGCAATGTTCCGGCCCCGGAGCGTGTGCTGGCGCTTGGCTATGCCGAGCCGTCCTATGTGCTGACGCTGGGCACGCAGAACCTCCACCCGCCGCAGACACCGCTGGACCTGCCCACGGACGCTTCGGCCTATCCGGTGGTCTACCTCCTCAACTTCGAAGACCGGAAGGCGGACGAGCCGATCACGGAGACAGCCAAGCGGCTGCGCGCGGAAGCCGGCCGGCTGGGCGCCTGCCTCACCGAAGGCGACTCGCACTACGCGATCAATTATTCAAACGGTGATCCGGTGCACTTCCGCGCCTGGCGGTTCGACTGGGGTAAGTGTCCGTAGGCGGACTATCCCTCCAGTTCGACGTCCCAGTAGAGATAATCCATCCAGGTTTCATGGAGGTGGTTGGGCGGGAATTTCCGGCCGATTTCCTGCAGCTGGTAATTGTTCGGCCGGTAGGGGCGGCGCTGAAGGTCCATGCGGCTTTCCTTCAGCAACCGGCTGCCTTTGGCGAGGTTGCAGGGGCTGCAGGCGGCGACGATGTTTTCCCAGGTCGTGCGTCCGCCGCGCGAACGGGGGATCACGTGGTCGAAGGTGAGGTTCTCGTGCGCGCCGCAATAGGCACAGGCAAAGCCGTCGCGCAGGAACACGTTGAAACGTGTGAAGGCCGGCGGGCGGTCCTGGCGCACGAAATCGCGCAGCGCGATGACCGAAGGCAGGCGCATCTCGAAGCTCGGGCTGCGCACCACATGATCATACTCGGCGATGATGTCGACACGGTCGAGGAAGACGGCTTTCACCACTTCCTGCCAGGGCCACAGCGAGAGGGGATAATAGGACAGCGGCCGGAAATCCGCGTTCAGGACGAGGGCCGGGCGGCCGTTCGGCGGGGTAGCAACGATTTCAGCCATGCGGGTTTCCCCCATGGTTTGAAGTGCGGGTATCGTCGTTAATCCTACAGAAGACGGACGCTCCTTTTCGGTCTGAAACGCTGTCTAAGCGATTCTTGTCATGAGATTATGACACCCGGACCCGAACGCAAGGGGCCGCGTTCACCCGGCTCAGGGCGCCGCGCCGGTTGCCCGGTCGATGTGCAGCCAGGCCCAGAGCAGGTGGGCGGCAACGCCGCGCCAGGGCCGCCAGAGTTCGGCATGGGCCGTAAAAGCCTTTGATTCCATGCGGATATCATAACGCCCAAGCCGTTTGTGGGCCTCCATCAGGCCGACATCGGCGGTCGGGAAGGCATCCATCGCGCCGGCCGCGTAAAGGAGGAACAATTCCGCGGTCCACGGGCCGATGCCTTTCACCGACAGCAGCTCCTTGCGGGCCTGGTCCAGCGGCGCGGTGCAGACGCGCGCCAGGTTCAGCTGGCCGGACACCATCGCTTCGGCAATCGAGGTGAGATGGGCCACCTTGGGCCGGGACATGCCGCAGGAACGGACCGCTTCGGGGTCGGCCTCCAGCAGGGTTTCGGCGGTGACGTCGCCGAGCAAGGTTTCCACCCGGCCCCAGATCGCCGCGGCGGCGGAGAGGGAAATCTGCTGGTGCGAGATCATCCGGCCAAGCAGCGCATAGCTCGGCGCATTGGCGCGCCAGACCGGAATGCCGACCACGTCATAGGCGCGGGCGAGGGCGGGATCGGTCGTGGCGAGATGGTCGCAGGCGGCCTTCAGCTTGCGCCGGGAC
>JBGSKU010000048.1:0-2788 GCA_041741055.1 Hyphomonas sp. | reverse complement strand
AGCAACAGGCCGCCGGCGACCATCAGCGCGATCACGCTCGACACCATCGGCGCGGCCTTGCCGCCCGACTTTGCCAGCACGTCATCGGCGATCGAATTCGGCACCGGACGCGGCTTCTCGATCCGGGAGAGCAGCGGCAGCAGGACGAGGAAGTAGGCGAAGTAGCAGAAGGTCAGCACGCGGCCAGCGATCACATAGACGCCTTCGGCGGGCTTGGAGCCGAGCCAGCCCAAGAGGATGCAGACGATGACGAAGATCCAGAAGAACTGCTTGGCCAGCGGGCGGTATTTCGACGACTTGGTCCGGGCGGTATCGAGCCAGGGCAGGAATGCCAGGATCAGGATCGCGCCGAACATCGCGACGACGCCGGCCAGCTTGTTCGGAATGCTGCGCAGGATCGCGTAGAACGGCAGGTAGTACCATTCCGGCACGATATGCGGCGGCGTCACACCGGGATTGGCGGGGATGTAGTTGTCCGCTTCGCCGAGATAGTTCGGCATGTAGAAGATGAACCACGCGAACAGCAGCATGAAGCAGGAAACGCCGAACATGTCCTTCATGGTCGCGTAGGGCGTGAACGGCACCGTGTCCTTGGCGGTCTTCGGCTCGACGCCGGCCGGATTGTTCTGGCCCGCGACGTGCAGCGCCCAGACGTGCAGCACGACGACGCCGGCGATCACGAACGGCAGCAGGTAGTGCAGCGAGAAGAAGCGGTTCAGCGTCGGATTGCCGACGGAATAGCCGCCCCACAGCAGCGTCACGATGCTCTCGCCGAAATAGGGCACGGCCGAGAACAGGTTGGTGATGACGGTGGCGCCCCAGAAGCTCATCTGGCCCCACGGCAGCACGTAACCCATGAAGCCGGTCGCCATCATCAACAGGTAGATGATGACGCCGAGGATCCAGAGCACCTCGCGCGGCTCCTTGTACGACCCGTAATAGAGGCCGCGGAACATGTGGACGTAGACGGCGAGGAAGAACATCGAAGCGCCGCTGGCGTGAACGTTGCGCAGCAGCCAGCCGTAGTTGACGTCGCGGACGATCAGCTCGACCGACTTGAAGGCGAGATCGGCATGCGGCGTATAGTGCATCGCCAGGATCACGCCGGTCAGGATCTGCACGCCCAGCATCATCGAAAGGATGGCGCCGAAGGTCCACCAGTAGTTCAGGTTGCGCGGCGTCGGATACGCCACGAACGAGGAGTGCATGAGTCCCATGATCGGGAGGCGCCGTTCGATCCACTTCAAGGCGGGATTGGTCGGCTGAAAATCGGATGGTCCGCTCATTGATGCGATCCTGAGGAAGTAAGACGACGCGACGGGTTAAGGGGTCTCGGACTGGCGTCCGGGCCCTCAGCCGATCTGGATTTTGCTATCGGAAACGAAAGTATAGGGCGGCACCGGGAGGTTGCTCGGTGCGGGACCTGAGCGAATGCGGCCCGAGGTGTCGTACACCGAACCGTGGCAGGGGCAGAAGAAGCCGTCGTAGGCGCCCTCATGGGCGATCGGGATGCAGCCGAGATGGGTGCAGATGCCGATCACGACCAGCCACTGGTCATGACCGGACTTGACGCGCGCCGAGTCCGGCTCCGGATCGGGCAGGCTCGAGAGAGTTACCTTCTGGGCCTCTTCGATCTGCTTCTTGGTCCGATGGCTGATGTAGATCGGCTTGCCGCGCCAGAACACCTTGATGTCCTGTCCTTCGGCGATCGGGGTCAGATCGACCTCGATCGGCGCACCGGCAGCGATCGTCGAGGCATCCGGGTTCATCTGGGAAACCAGCGGCCACACCGTGGCAGCTGCGCCTACGGCGGCGACGGCTCCCGTTGCAACAAAAAGGAAATCACGGCGTGTCGGATGGTCCGCCGAAGACGCTGTCGTCACGATTCCAAGCCCTTTCTCATCTGCAGCCAGCGGAACCGCCCCGGACACGCTGAAAGCGTAACCGGAAGGGCTGCCGGCGCCCGCGGCCCCCGCGGCGGCAGAAAACCGCTTTTCCTCCCCCAATCCGGCGGAACAAGCAGTCCAGAATCGTTCTATTGGCACCCTTGCCCCAAGAGCGCAAGCCCGCTATCGGCTCGCAAACGTGCAATGCACTAAATCCGCGCCCGGCCGTGATTTATTCAGACATTTCATCAGCACTTCCGAAGCCGCCCGACCATGCACCTCGCACTCTTCCAGCCTGACATCCCCCAGAACACGGGCACGATTCTGCGCCTGTGTGCGTGCCTTGGTGCGGCGGCCCACATTATCGAGCCGGCGGGGTTTCCGACCTCGGACCGGCATTTCCGCCGGGCGGGAATGGACTATCTCGACCATGTGGCCATTACCCGCCATGACTCATGGTCAAAATTCGAGCAATGGCGTAACGAGGCGGGCTTCCGGCTGGTGCTGTTTTCGACCAGGGGCGCCGGCTCCTATCTGGATTTCCGATACCGGAGGGACGATGTCCTGCTATTCGGGCGGGAATCGGCCGGGGTAACCGACGAGGTCGCGGGTGTCGCCGATGCCCGGCTGGCCATCCCGATCAGGCCGGGCTTGCGCTCGCTCAATGTGGCGATGGCGGCCGCCATGGCATTGGGCGAGGCGCTGCGGCAGACCGGGTCTGCCATCCAGGGCGAAACAGGACCCAGGGAGACATAGTGAGTTACGCGGTCAAAGAGATATTTCTGACCCTGCAGGGCGAAGGCGCACACGCCGGTCGCACGGCCGTGTTTTGCCGTTTCTCGGGCTGCAACCTCTGGACCGGTCGCGAGCAGGACCGCGCCACGGCGGTCTGCCGGTTTTGC
>JBGSKU010000047.1:0-2872 GCA_041741055.1 Hyphomonas sp. | reverse complement strand
GACGGCGGCGTGACTGGTCATGCCGCCGCGGGCGGTCACGATGGCGCGGGCGGCATGCATGCCCTTGATGTCGTCGGGGCTCGTTTCGACGCGCACCAGGATCACATCCTCGCCCTTGGCGGCGAGATTGAAGGCCTCATCGGAATCGAACACGACCTTGCCGACCGCAGCGCCCGGGCTGGCCGGCAGCCCCTTGACGATCACGTCATACGACGCGCCGCCGGCTTTCTTGTTCTCGTCATCGCTGGGGATGCGCGGGTGCAGAAGCTGGTCGAGTTGGGCCGGATCCAGGCGGAGCAGCGCGTCCTTCTCGGTGATCAGGCCTTCGCGCACCATCTCCACGGCGATGTGGACCGCTGCAGCGGCCGTGCGTTTGCCGTTACGGGTCTGCAGCATGTAGAGGCGGCCGGCTTCGACCGTGAACTCGATGTCCTGCATATCCTTGTAGTGATGCTCGAGCTTGGCTGCGACCTCGCGCAGCTGCTTGTAGACTTCCGGCATCGCGTCTTCGAGCGGCTTGTCGCCGGAGCCGAGCGTGGCAGCGCGTTCGCGCGAGATCGGCGCCGGGGTGCGGATGCCCGCCACCACGTCTTCGCCCTGCGCATTGATCAGGTATTCGCCGTAGAAGATGGCTTCGCCGTTCGACGGGTCGCGCGTGAAGGCAACGCCGGTGGCCGAAGTCTCGCCGAGATTTCCGAACACCATGGCCTGCACATTGACGGCCGTGCCCCAGTCTTCCGGAATGTCGTTGAGCTTGCGGTAGATGATCGCGCGGTCGCTCATCCAGCTGTTGAACACGGCGGAGATGGCGCCCCAGAGCTGTTCGCGCGGATCTTCCGGGAACGGACGGCCGAGTTCTTTTTCAACGGCATCCTTGTAGCGGACGATGACGGCTTTCCAGTTATCGGCTGTCAGGTCGGTGTCGAGGTCGAGGCCTTCGCGCTCCTTGTAGTCGTCCAGGATGTGTTCGAACTCGTCATGGCCGAGGCCGAGCACGACGTTGGAATACATCTGGATGAAGCGGCGGTAGCTGTCATAGGCGAACCGGTCGCCGGCGAGCTTGGCGAGGCCCTCGGCGACGGCTTCGTTGAGGCCGAGGTTGAGCACAGTGTCCATCATGCCCGGCATCGAGGCGCGCGCGCCCGAGCGCACGGACACGAGCAGCGGGTTCGCCGGATCGCCGAAGCCCTTGCCGGACTGGCGCTCAAGGCTGGCGAGCGCGGCGTCGACTTCGGCCTCCAGCCCCACCGGATAGGCCCGGCCGGTCTGGTAGTAGGCGACACACACGGCAGTCGAAATCGTGAAGCCCGGTGGCACCGGCAGGCCGAGCTTCGCCATTTCGGCGAGGTTGGCGCCCTTGCCGCCCAGCAGGTTCTTCATCGAGGCATCGCCGTCCGCCGTGCCGCCCCCGAATGCATACACCCAGGTTTGTTCTGCGCCCTTGCGTGTCGCTTCAGCCATGCCAAATCGCCTTCCGTTTACTTTGTAAGCCGGTCAAATCCATCCGGCCTGCCTGATTGCAAGTCCTATGCTGCATCGCACCCGTATTGAGAAGTGCGCGTTTCGTCTCCGGGGCGACTGACAACGTTGTTAACTCGCCCCTCGGGGAATGTAATTGCGCCCGGGCAGCGACCAGCGTTCCGAACCGGAACAACCTGCCCCTAACCCTCGATGCGTGAGAAATCGGCCACCTTGTGCAGCGCATCGCGCACCGCGACCAGCAGCGCGAGCCGGTTGGCGCGCACCGCCGCATCCGTATCGTTGACCATCACGCCTTCGAAGAAGGCATCGACCGGTCCGCGCAGCCCGGCGAGCACTGTCATCGCGCCGGCAAAGTCTTCTTTCTTCAGCGAGGCTTCGAGCGCCTTGGCGGTTTTCTGCAAGGCCGCCCACAGCGCCTGCTCCACCTCGGGCCCCTTGGCGACGAGCTTGGCATCCACCGACAGGTTCTCCGGCAGCGCGCCTTTCTTCTCTTCCGCCTTCAGGATATTCGCCGCGCGCTTGTAACCGGCGAGCAGCGTTGCGCCGTCCTCGGTCTCCAGGAAAGCGCCGAGCGCTTCGACGCGCTTCACGATCAGCACGAGGTCATCCTCACCAAGCGCGAAGACGGCATCGATCAGGTCATGGCGTTTGCCCTGGTCGCGGAGGACTTGCTTGAGGCGGTCAGCGAAGAAGGAGAGGAGGCTCGCTGAATCGAGGTCCCCTTTGACCATCCCGTCCATCGCTCCGGCTTGCCCCTGCCGCGAGGTTTGGTTCTGGCGAACGAAATTGGTTAGCCCGACAGCCTCCCCCAACTTCAGTCTCTTCTCGTTCTCCAATAGAACCCGGACCACACCCAGCGCAGCGCGCCGCAACGCAAACGGATCCTTCGATCCCGTCGGCTTCTCGTCGATCGCCCAGAAGCCCACCAACGTATCAAGCTTGTCCGCTAGCGCGACCGCGACCGCGACCGGCTCAGACGGCACGGCATCGCTTGGGCCTTGCGGCTTGTAGTGGTCGCGGATCGCGTCGGCGATTTTACGAATGTCCGTATCCGGAAGGCCAGCCAGCAAATCCCCGCTCGTCCCCGCGAAGGCGGGGACCGCGTGCGGCTCCTGTCCTCCCGAGACCCCCGCCTTCGCGGGGGTGAGCGGCGTGTTGATACGGGCGAGCGCATAATACCGCCCCATCACGCCCTGCAGTTCCGGGAATTCTCCAACCATTTCGGACACAAGGTCCGCCTTCGCCAGCCGCGCTGCGCGCTCTGCGAGATCAGGATCAGCCCCAACGTGCTTCGCCAGCTCCCGCGCCAGCGCCGCCACGCGCTCCACCTTATCGCCGAGCGAGCCCAGCTCTTCCTTGAACGCGATTGTTTTCAGCTTCTCGCCCATCA
>JBGSKU010000046.1:0-10686 GCA_041741055.1 Hyphomonas sp. | reverse complement strand
GTCGCGGCGGCGGCCGCGTCGGTCGCGCTCGCGCCCAACACTTCTAGCGCATCCGCGGTCGCGACGTTGGCGGTGATCCGGCCCGTCCGGGCGGATGTTGCGGTTTCAGGTGCCTCCACACGGAAGTCCGTGGCGCCGAATCCAATATCGGGAAGTGGGGGTGGCTGGTCGGCGCGCACCATCAGGAACAGGCCCGTCATTACGCCGATCACGGCAAAGGCGGCAATACGCTCGAGCCAACGATAAGGCGACTCAAGGCGCCTCACAGTGGCGGGTGTCTGCGGCTTGGTGCGCGTCATGCGTTAACCTCGTGCGTCGAAGATCAGGCCTTCAAGCACGGGATGAGCAAGAACGGGGCCAGATTCCCTTTTCCGGCGACTTTACAAGGTGGTTTCGCTTTGCAGGCGCGAGGTCAGGGTGTCGGCGAGGGGCCGGTCTCGCTAGGCGCGGAGCCGAGAGAGGCTGTCAGGAGCGGGCCATCCGGATTGGCCCTCAGGGCATCGACCTGGGCCTTGTAGGCCATGAATTCGGCCAGCATCGCCGGTTCAAGCGTCAATTTGCGTCCGTTCGGCAGTTTCAGTGACATCACGTTCACCGGTTCGCCTTTGACATAGACTTCGTAGTGCAGGTGCGGACCGGTCGAGGCGCCGGTCGAGCCGACATAGCCGATCACGTCGCCCTGTTTCACCTTCTTGCCGGCCTTGATGCCCTTGGCATAGCGGGAGAGGTGGGCGTAGGCGGTCTGGTAGCCGCCGGAATGCTTGATCTTGATGTAGTTGCCGTAGCCGCCATAGCGGCTGGCGCGCTCGACCGTGCCGTTGCCGGCCGCATAGACCGGTGTGCCGGTGGGCGCCGCAAAGTCGGTGCCCTTGTGCAGTTTTGTATAGCCCGAAATCGGATGCTTGCGCTTGCCAAAATCGGAGGAGATCCGGGCGCCGTTGATCGGCGTCTTCATCAGGAACTTCGTCGCGCTCTCGCCATTTTCGTCATAATAATCGGCGACGTCGTCATCCGACGGGGTGAAGTGGTAGAAGCCGCGCTTCAGCGCCTTTCCGTTCAAGGCCGCGTAGAGCACTTCGCCATTGCGCACGGGGTTCCCGCGCTCGTCGTAGAACGTCTCGAACAGGATCTCGAACCGGTCTCCCGGATAGATTTCACGCTGGAAGTCGATGTCGTAGGCAAAGGCGCTGGCGAAATCGACGACCTGCTGGTCTTCTGCGCCGAGGGCGAGGGCGGCGGCATAGATCGAGGTATCGATCTCGGCTTCGACCCGTTTGTAGCCCGGAGTCAGCTTTGCGTAGAGCGGTGTGGCAGACCAGCCATTCTGGGCGTTGCGCGTGATCAGCAGGCTGCGATCAGTATCGGCGCGCACCGAAACGGCGGTCAGCACGCCATTGTCGAAATAGGCTTCGGCCTCCGTCTTTCCGGGCCGAAGACGGCGGCTGTCCAGTACATCGCTGCCGGTCAGCGTATGCAGGGCGGCGCCCGCATCGCCCGGCGCGGCGCCGAGGCGCATCAACAGGCCCGTCAGGGTTTCGTTGCGCTCCAGTCGTCCTTCGACATGTTGCAACGGCACCGCATCTTCGACATCCAGGGCATTCACGAGGCGCGCAGCCAGCGGAAGCGGTACGGCGGCATCGGCCGTCTGTTCGAAGGGCACGGTCGAGCGGCCCGCCATGACCAGTCCGGCAATTGCCGAAACGCTCCCCAGCACACCCAGGACAATCAGGCTTTTGATGCCCTGCGAAAGACCGGTTTTCGGGCGGTCTGGCAGTTCGGTCGGCTCAGCGGTCTCGTAGGGAGTCACAGATTGTGTATCCTGTCGTTCTGACGCCCCCCGGCCCTGAGGCTGGCACGCCGACTGCACGCTGCCTATGCTCTCGCTTCCCGCTTAAGGATTCAAGAATTCTCGGCGTGAGACTTAGATGCCAAGTTAGGACTTTATGTCGTAGGAAAAGCAAGAAGCAAGCCGGTCGATCCAGTGAAACCAGCAGAAGCCCCAGAACAGGGTTCGCCTGAGGGCCCCGCGCCGACGCCGCGCGGCGGGCGCATCTGGTATGTGCTGTCCGGCTTTGTCGTTGTTTTTCTTGGTGGTTCGCTGCTCCTCTGGTTCCTGCGCAAGCCCGTGGCAGAGCAGGCTCTCGCGGCCTGGTGCGCCGACCGCGACCTCCAGTGTGACGCAAAATTCACCGAGCTCGACACGTCCGGCATCACCGTCTCGGCGGTGAAAGTCTCGTCCGGTTCGGCGGTCCCGGCCGGAGCCAGCGAAGTGCGTGCGGACATCCGCTGGAAAGGCCTGTTCACGCCGGAAGTCACAGGCGTGACGGTTAACGGCCTGTCCCTTCGCGGCACATTGGATGCTTCGGGGTTGCGCTTCGGAGGGATCGAGCGCCTCGCCCAGTCGGGCGGCGGTGGCGGGCCCACACCGCCCATCGACATCAAGGACGCCCACATCGAACTGATGACGCCCGCAGGCGCGACCGATGCCACGCTCAACGTCTCCGGCACCCTGCCGCGCAACGGCCTGTTGTCGATCCGGCTTGATCCGGCCGAATTGTCCAACCCTCTGGCCCGTCTGAACCTTAGCGAGGCCCGGCTGGATGTCCGCGCCGTCGATGGCCAGGTTGATGCCGAACTCGGCATCGGCATCAGCCAGGCGGTGCTGGCTGACTATGCGCTCGAATCCTTTGATCTGCTCGCCCGGGCGGATTTCAATGAAGACGACCGCAAGCCCGCCGGCATGGAATGGTCGCTGCGCGCCGCCCGGATCGCTTCGCCCGATGCAAGAGCGACCGATATCCGCACCTCGGGCCGGATCGACTTCGGCGCCATTCCCGACACGACGCCTGACGGCCTGCTGCAGGAACTCGCCAATGCGGTGTTTGCCGTGGATGCCACCAGCCTGACCTGGGCCGGTTACACGGTCGACAGCGCCCACATCGAGGGCGAGCTTGCAGGGAAAGAGGGCGATGTTTCCGGTCCGTTGCTTCTGTCGACTGGAATCGTGATCGGACCTGTCGGCTCGGCGACTTCTGCATCGCTCGGCGGCGAATTGCAGAGCCGCAAGGACGGTCCGTCAGGTTTCGATGGCCAGTTTTCCGTGCACGGAGCAGCGCTAGATGCTGCACTGCGCGCCAAAGCTGGAAAAGCCTTTGCGCTGCCCGGTGTCTTGTCCGGTCATGTTGACGCCTTGCGCGGTTCTATTGACCGCGCACTGTCCGGCTTCGATGCGGGCACGGACATTTCCCTCCGTTTTCAGGACGATGCCGTAAAGGTCGCCGGGACAGGGGTAGGCGTGCTCAAGGCAGCTTCGGGAATGCAGCTCAGCGTCACGCCGGACGCAACGGGGCCTTGGCTGTCGGTGTCGAAGTCCGGCGTCTTCGCTGCGGGCGAGGTCAAATTATCCGGCGGCGGTGCGCCAAACGCCCGGTTGGATGTCGGCTCGTTTGCGCTCACGCCTGACGTCGCAACGCTCGCCGCTGACGCCTTCGAACTGTCGCGGTGGACCGTCGGCGGACGCAGTCTCTCGGCCCGTCTGGGAGCGATCCATCTCGAAAGGCACGCGGAAGACCTGCAGTTTGCAGGCGCGGGCGAGCTGGCCTTCGCGGGCGAGGCTTCAGGCGTCAGGTTCGAGCCAACAACCGTCCGGGGCGGGCTCGACGGTGCCTGGGACAATAGCGGTTGGCGGGTTCAGGCCTCCGGCGCGCCTTGTCTGTCGGTCGATACCGCAGGGTTCAAGCTGGGAGCCATCGACGCACAGCCCGCCGTCATCAACATCTGCCCGGTCAATGGCCGCTTCATGCGTCAAGGCAAGATCGCGGGCGGCTCTGCCGACCTCGGCGCCGTGCGCTTGCCCTTCACACTGCAATCCGGGTCCGGTGTGTTCGGTCTGGATAGCGCCGTCATCGATTGGACGGCAGGGAAGACCTTTGCGCTGACGGCGCGCGCCAGATCAATTGACCTGCCGCTGGAACTCGGAGAACGTACACTGACGATTGAGGGCGCAGCGCCCCGCATCGATATCGAAACAGGAAAAGGACCGGCGACGATCGTTGCGCAGCTTGGTGAAACCAAGTTCGGCGGCACGATGATGCCGGCCAATGTTTCCGCCGGTGCTTTCACATTCGATGGCGTCAGCGCCGCGGCTGGTGTCAAAGGCGCCGTCGCCGGAACGGGTGTACGGATCACCGACACGCGCGCGGACCCGCTCTACAACCCCATCGCAGGAGAGTTTACCGGCACGCTCAACGAGGACAATCGGCTGGAACTCGCAGGACCGCTCAAGCTACAGGCGCGCGGGACGCCGTTGGCCGACGCAACGCTCGACCTCGACCTGATCTCGCTCGACGGAACGGCCCGGGTCACCACCAAGCCCCTGAACTTCAAGCCCGGGGGGCTGCAGCCGGACATGATCTCGGCGCGTCTGACCGGCTTGTTCACGGATGCGCGCGGCGGCGTGTCGAGCGTTGCCGATTTTGTCATCCGGGATGGCAAGGTGGACGGCACGGCGGACTTCAAGGTCAGCGACTTCGGATTCCAGACGACGCGGCTCGGTCGGGTATCAGGCGTCAACGGCACCGTCTATTTCGACGACCTGATGGGGTTGACGACCGCGCCGGCGCAGGAACTGCGCATCGACTCCGTCAACCCGGGACTTCCGCTGGCCAATGGCCGCGTCGTATTCGACCTGCGCGATGCGGGGATCCTGCACCTCAATACGGTGACCTTTCCGTTCGGCGGCGGTGAGCTCGCGATTGCGCCATTCGACTGGGCGCTGGAAGGCGGATTGCAGGCCCAGTCGGTCGATGTGAACGCCGATGCGATACAGCTTGCGCAACTGGTCGAGATCCTCAAGCTGCCCGATACAAAAGCGACCGGAACGGTGAGCGGCACGTTTCCCATCGAGTTTTCGGATAACCGTGTGCTGATCAAGGACGCTGTGTTGCGCGCCGATGCGCCCGGCGGTCGGCTTTCCTATACAGGAGGCGCCGTCGATGCGGCGGCCGGACAGGATGCGAATGCCAGCCTCGCTTTCGATGCCTTGCGCGACCTCAAGTTCAGTGTCCTTGAAGTTGGCATCAACGGCGACCTGGCCGGCGACCTGCGCGCCGATCTGCTGCTCGCCGGAGAGAACATCCAGCCTCTGAAGTTGAACAAGTCCGTCACCGTGCCGGCCGGCCAGCCCTTCGAGTTCGCGATCGGGTTCGACCTGCCGATCGGCCGCCTGATCGACAACAATCTCGGCCTGATCTCCCAGCAGGATGTGATCGATGCGACGATCAAGCTGCTGAACGACGAGACAGCCAAGCCAGCGCCCACGGAGCCGCCACCGTCTGAATGACGCACAACAGCGTGATCGATTGACGTTAAGCCAGCCCGTGTCATTGTCCGGATCGGAAACTCAGGAGTCAGCCGTCATGGCCTATCAGCGAATCCTGCTTGTCGCGGCAAGTGCCGCCGCGCTCGCCGCCTGCACCCCGACGGTGCGGATCGAGCCGTCCGACAAGCCGATCAAGATCGATCTCAACGTCAAGATCGACCAGACCGTGCGCATCCAGCTCGACCGCGAGGTCGAAGACCTGATCGCCAGCAACCCAGACCTGTTCTAGCCCGCGAAGCCGAGGAGACATCCCATGACAGCCTTTCGCACCCTTCTGCTGAGCCTGAGTTTTGCCCTGGCCGCATTCGCCTTCGCGCCGCCGGCGTCCGCCGGTGACCCCGTGATCGACGCCGCAATTGCGGCCGGAGAAGTCGGCGAGCGCATCGACGGCTATCTCGGCGTGGTCGGCACGGCCGACGCCGCCACCGTCCGCAAGGTTCAGGACATCAACAACCGCCGCCGCGCCGTCTACGAACAGACCGCGAAGGACAACAACACGACCGTCCAGATCGTCGCCCAGCTGGCGGGCGAAAAGCAGATCGCGAAGCTCGAAGCCGGCCAATACTACATGGACGCGTCCGGCGTCTGGCAGCGCAAATAGACTTGCCACCCGCCCGCCAGGCCTTAGCTTGGCGGGCGATGTCGCGCACACATATCATCTGGTTGATTGGGGCCTTTGTGGCCTTGGGCGCGCTCCTCTGGGGCGCGACTTTCTTTTGGGAAGGCATTGACGGCGAAGTCAGTGGTCATGGCTGGTTCGCCTACATCTTGGGCGGCGTGTTCACGCTTGGACTCTCGGCGGGCTTGTTTGCGCTGACCTTTTACAGCGCACGCCACGGCCACGACGACGTCGATCCGCCCACAGGCGGCGGAACGCCCTGATTTCACCAACGTCTTACCATCCTGTCACGCAGGCTTGATTGACACACCGCGCGGCGCACCCGATTCTGCAGCATGGCTGGAAACAATGACGGGCTGAAACCGATGAACCTCGATCCTGCGCGCTTTGCCGCGTACATCGCCGCACGGCTGTGTCACGATATCGTGTCGCCGGCCGCGACCATGTCCCTCTCGCTGGAGATGCTCGACAGTCCCGGAAGTCCCGAGGAAAAAGCGCACAGCGAACGCACACTGCGCGAAGGCGTCCAGAGCGTGGCCGCCACGCTGCAATTCCTGCGCTATGCCTTCGGATCCATGGGATTGCAGCCAGGCACCGCCGACGCCCACCAGTTTCGCAAGCTGACCGACGATTATGTTCGCTTCCAGAAGCCCGCTCTGGAATGGGACCTTGCCACAACCGAGCTTGGCTATGGCCATGCGCGCCTGATCATGAATCTCGTTCTGGTAGGCCTGACTGCCACGGTGAGGGGCGGCGTGATCCACATCCGGGTGCGCGAGGAGGGTGGGGTCAAGAACGTCGTGCTCACCTGCAAGGGTGACCGCGTGATCCTCAAGGAAGATGTCGCCAGGGCGCTCGCTGGGGATGAGCCGGAAAGCGGCTGGCGCCCGGAAAACATCCAGCCTTTGTTCGCGAAGATGACCTGCGACAATCTCGGGGGCACGCTGCACGCCAAAACGACGCCGGACGGCATCGTTTTCATGGCCACCGGGCTGCGCCAGCAGTCGGCTTGAAGTCAAAGGTAAACAATCTGGTGAGGGTTTGTTAACGTCTCTGAGGCACCCCTCTAAGGATACGACAGCTCAATCCAACGGATTTTTGCCCTATGAAGACGTGCCTCATTGTGGACGACTCCCGGGTTGTCCGGAAGGTGGCGTCCCGCATCGTCCGGGATCTCGGTTTTGTGGTCACCGAGGCCTCCGAAGGCGCCGAAGCGCTGCAGATGTGCCGCCAATCCATGCCGGATGCCGTCATCCTGGACTGGAACATGCCGATAATGAACGGGCTCGACTTCGTGAAGGCCATGCGCCGCGAAGAAGGCGGGAAATCGCCCCGGGTCGTGTTCTGTTCGATCGAAAATGACGCTGAACATATCCGGGAAGCCCTGCGCTCGGGCGCAGACGAGTTCATCATGAAACCCTTTGATGCGGATATTCTGGAGAGCAAATTCGCAGAAGTCGGCCTCATCTGAAGGCTTTCTTAAGATTGGGCGGCCTAACGGTAACTTTTGAGGCCCCTACGCCTCACGTCGGAGCAGCGCATGCAGGAAGCCGTATTCAACGCCTTGGTGGACTTGGCCCTCAATGCTTCCGGCCAGACCATTCCGGCGTCGAAAGCCTACCTGATCGAGGCACGCCTTGCCCACATCGCCCGCCGCGAGGGCTTTGGCAGCCTTGAAGATCTCGTTCACTGCCTTGAATCCCGGCAGAATCCCGTCTTCCGGTCTGAAATCGCCGCCGCGCTCCTGTCGCGCGACACCTGGTTCTTCCGCGAGCCCGGCTCGCTGGAGGCGCTGGTCCGCTCCAGACTGCCCGAACGCGTCGCCGCCTCTCCGGCAGGCCGTATCCGCGTCTGGTGTGCCGGCGGCAGCACGGGGCAGGAAGCATACTCCCTCGCCATGTTGCTCGAAGACGAACCGCCGCCAGGCCTCGCCGGCGCCAAGGTTGAAATCCTCTCCACCGATCTCTGCAAGGTCGCCACCGAAAAGGCGCGCCAAGGCGTTTTCGGTCACTATGAGGTACAGCGCGGTCTTTCGATCCAGAGGCTGTTGAAGCACTTCACGCGTCTCGATTCCGGCGACTGGCAGGCCTCCGAGGCCCTGCGGACCCGGGTCAGCTTCCGGGTGCACAATCTCCTCGAGCCGGCCGCCGGGCTGGGCAAGTTCGATGTCATCCTCTGCCGCAACGTGCTGACCGAGATGGCCCGCTCTGCGCGGGTCCGCGTTGCCGAGAGCCTTGCCAACCAACTCGCGCCGGGCGGCCTGATCCTGCTGGCCCAAGGCGAGTCCCTGCATGGCCTGTGTGATCGTCTTGAACCGGCCAGCGACGTCCGCTGCGGCTGGGTCGCCGCCGGCACCGCCAACGCCAAGGCGAGTGCGGCCTGATCCGGAATTGAACTGTCAGGTTACAGAGACAAGGCCACATCCAGCGCATCGACGGGATCAGTCGGCACGTCCGGCGTGACACCGCGCCCTTCAATCCGGCCATTTGCCATCGAATAATAGTCCGCAATCGGCAGAGAGAGCTGGAATCCGCCGGGCAGGTCGAACATCTTCTGCGACAGCATCTCTCCGCTCGTGGTCTCTCCGATCAGCGTCGCCCGCCCTGAGGTCTTGAGCGCGTCGGCTGCCAGCTCAGCGGCGCTGGCGGTCTGGCCGCTGATGAGCACCATGACAGGGCCGGTATAGGGGTCTGGGCGAGGGGTCAGGCGGATCCGTGTGACGGCTTCGCTGGTGGCATTTGACCAGAACTCGCGGATCGACCAGCCGGTCCAGGGCTCGACCATTTCGATGTCGGCCAACACCGGCGGACGCTCATGGTTCGCATTCCAGCGCTGCGCCACAAAGACGCCGGCGTCCAGCGGCTCTGCCAGGACGTGCTCGACCAAAGGCACCATCGCGAACGCGCCGCCACCATTGTTCCGAAGGTCGATGATCAGGCGTGTCGCGCCACGCGCCGCGATTTCGGCATAGGCGGCATCAATCTGTTCGATCGTGTCGAGCCCCATCATCGTGTTGACCGTCAGAATGGCTGCGTCGCCCTGCCAGGTCAGGCTGGCGCCGTTTCCGACACGCAAAGTGTCGAGATAGGTGGCGGTCTCGTCGGCGGTGTACTTGGTCTTGTTCAATACAACGTGCGAAAATGGGCCATCGGCCCAGAGTGTCTTGAACCCTGCGATGAAGGCCTCGTCTGTGTCGCTGGATTTAGCCAGCTCCATCAGGCCGGCTTCGATTTGCCGATAGGCGCCGTTGTCGAGTTCGCGGGGGTTGTAATGATAGGCGCGCATGGCGGCGTTGATGGCGCTGGCGGTCTCCAGATAAGGCGAGGCGGCAACTTGGCTGGCCGGATCAGGGATCGCCATGGCGACAGGTTCCACGTTCGCCGCTTTGTGGGCGCAGCCGGAAACGGCGGCTGAGAACGAGACGACTGCGAGCGCTAAAGTCAAAGACCGCATGGAAAAAGCTTTCGTGTTGCGACATGTATTTATCGATAAACAATATTTTGATGGATGGAATGGTCAATCGCCCCGCGACGAAGTCCGGAAAAATCACGACAAAACTCGATTGCCTCGTCGTGACAGCACAAAGGCTCGTAACTGCGGACCTTCCGCGCTATATGCGCGGCTCAACCAGCTGCTCCGGGCCTTGAACCCGGTGGGAGTAAGACATGACGACGCCAGATACTTCGTGGCCCGAAGGCCGCGTGAACTCGCTTGGTTTTGCCAAGCCTCCCCATCAGACACGTGTGGTCGCGGCCATGTCGGGCGGCGTCGATTCCTCCGTGGTTGCCGCGATGCTTAAAGCCGAAGGTTATGACGTGATCGGCATCACGCTCCAGCTCTACGACCACGGCGCCGCCATCGAGAAAAAAGGCGCGTGTTGCGCCGGGCAGGACATCCACGATGCCCGCAATGTGGCTGACCAGATCGGCATCCCGCACTACGTGCTGGACTACGAGTCGCGCTTCCGCGAACAGGTGATGGAAGACTTCGCCGACACCTACCTGGCCGGCTCAACGCCGATCCCGTGCATCCGGTGCAACCAGACGGTCAAGTTTTCGGACCTTTTGCGCACCGCTAAGGACCTGGGCGCGGATTGCCTCGCCACGGGACACTACATCCGGCGCACCGAAGGCCCGGACGGCCCGGAACTCCACCGGGCGGCGGACGCCTCCCGCGACCAGTCCTATTTCCTGTTCGCCACCACCCGCGAGCAGTTGGACTATGTCCGCTTCCCGCTCGGCGGTTTGCCGAAATCGGAAGTGCGCGAATTGGCAGACCGGTTCAACCTGCCGGTGGCCGCGAAACCAGACAGCCAGGATATCTGCTTCGTGCCGGAAGGATCGTACGCGAAAGTCGTGGAGAAATTGCGCCCGGGCTCCGGCCGCGCCGGCGAGATCGTGCACCTGGATGGCCGCGTGCTGGGCCAGCATGAAGGGGTGATCAACTACACGATCGGCCAACGCCGCGGCCTTGGCGTCGCGGTGGGCGATCCCTTGTTTGTCGTGAAGATCGACGCGCCCAAGCGCCGGGTCCTTGTTGGCCCGCGCGAAGCGCTGATGACGCGTGGGCTGTTGCTGGAAGAGTTGAACTGGCTCGGCAAAGGCACGCTGGAAGACGCCGCACGGGCACTGCAATTCGTCCGCTCCAAAGCCGGAGAGTGGAATATCGATAAGAAGCGGATCGGTGC
>JBGSKU010000045.1:0-2584 GCA_041741055.1 Hyphomonas sp. | reverse complement strand
CGCTCGCTGACCGATTTCCAGACCGAGCGCCAGCCGCCCGTGCTGCAGCCGGGCGAATGGACTGGCTTCGCCCTGACCCCGCCGCGCGCTGGCCTCTACAAGAAGATCGACCGCCGGTTCGAAGGCATGCTGATGCAGGGCGCCATGAACGAGGCGCGTGAGCTGGTGGCGCGCGGGCTGGACCCCGAACTGCCGGTGATGAAGGCCTGCGGCATGCCCTGGCTGACGGCCTTTGCCCGGGGCGAAATCAGTCCGGAGCAAGCCGCCGAGAACGCCAAGCGCGACACGCGGCGCTATGCAAAAAGGCAATTCACATGGATCGGGCGCCAGTTTCCGTTCTGGACGCGCATACCTTCCCCCGAGATGAGCGACCGTTTGAGGGTCATTTTTGCCCTTTATAGGGAGATTGACACGGCCCAAGCGGAAGATTATGCCTGAGCGCACTAATTCGAGGAAACGCCCCTTGCGCAAAATGACCGTAGTAATCCTTCGGCGCCCGTAGCTGCCTGATCTTTCAGGCGGTTGCGGGTGCGCACAGAAAAGGGCTTCCTCCGGAGGCCCTTTTTTGTTTGGCCGATACCCCGACTGAAACCCCGTCCCTCCCAAAACCCCCGAGCCCCGACATGACCACCAAGACCAAGGCCAAGCCTGCCGCCGCCCAGACCGACGCCCCGCGCATGATGACCGGCGCCCAGATTGTCGTGGAAGCGCTTCGCGAGCAGGGCGTATCGGTGATGTTCGGCTATCCCGGCGGGGCGGTTCTTCCGATCTATGATGCGCTCTACGGGCAGGACGCGATCCGCCACGTTCTGGTGCGCCATGAACAGGGCGCGGGCCATGCGGCCGAAGGCTATGCCCGCTCGACCGGCAAATGCGGCGTCGCGCTGGTCACCTCTGGTCCGGGTGCGACCAACATGGTGACCCCGATCACCGACGCGCTGATGGACTCGATCCCGATGGTCGTGATCACCGGCCAGGTGCCAACCCACCTGATCGGCACCGACGCGTTCCAGGAATGCGACACGACCGGCATCACGCGCAGCTGCGCCAAGCACAACTATCTCGTCACCGATGTGAACCAGCTGGCGCGGATCATGCACGAGGCCTTCTATGTCGCAACTTCCGGCCGGCCGGGCCCGGTCGTGATCGACATCCCGAAGGACATCCAGTTCGCGACCGGGCCCTATGTCGGCAAGGATGGCATCTTCAAGCCGACCTATGTGCCCCAGCGCAAGCCGAACCGGGACGCCATCAAGATGGCGGCGGACCTGATGACGAAAGCCTGGCGGCCGGTGTTCTATACCGGCGGCGGCGTCATCAATTCCGGACCGCAGGCCGCCGCCAAACTGCGCGAGCTGCAGGAACTGACCGGCTTTCCCGTTACCTCCACACTGATGGGCCTCGGCGCCTTCCCCGCCTCGCACCCGGATTGGCTGGGCATGCTGGGCATGCATGGCAGCTACGAAGCCAACAATGCGATGCATGACTGCGACCTGATGATCTGCGTCGGTGCACGGTTCGACGACCGTGTGACGGGGCGCATCGATGCCTTCTCGCCGAAATCGAAGAAGATCCACATCGATATCGATGCGTCCTCGATCAACAAGATCGTGCGCGTGGATGTGCCGGTGCTGGCGGACTGTGCCGAGGCGCTGGACGCGCTGATCACCGAGATCAAGGCGCTGAAGCGCAAGATGCCGGACCTGAAGCCCTGGCACGACCAGATCGACATCTGGCGCGCCCGCAAGGGGTTCAGCTACGCCAATTCGACCGAGGTGATCAAACCGCAATACGCGATCGAGCGGCTCTATGCGCTGACGAAAGATCGCAACACCTACATCACCACCGAAGTCGGCCAGCACCAGATGTGGGCCGCGCAGTTCTACCATTTCAACGAACCGAACCGGTGGATGACCTCCGGCGGCCTTGGCACGATGGGCTACGGCCTGCCCGCCGCGGTCGGCGTCCAGGCGGCGCATCCGGATGCGCTGGTCATCGACATTGCAGGCGAAGCCTCGATCCAGATGATGACGCAGGAACTGTCCACGGCCGTCCAGCACAGGCTGCCGGTGAAGGTGTTCATCCTGAACAATGAATGGATGGGCATGGTGCGCCAGTGGCAGGAATTGCTGCACGGCGAGCGCTATTCTCACTCCTATTCCGAAAGCCTGCCGGACTTCGTGATGCTGGCGAACGCCATGGGCGGTCACGGCATCCGCTGTGACAAGCCCGAGGAGCTGGACGCGAAGATCCTCGAGATGATTGACCATCCGGGCCCGGTCCTGTTCGACTGCCGCGTGGAACGGGCGGAAAACTGCCTGCCGATGATCCCGTCGGGCTCTGCGCACAACCAGATGATCCTGGGCGAGATAACTGGTAACGAAATCGGCGAGGCGGGCCGCAAGCTCGTTTGAGATAACAAGGCGTTGAAACGTTAGCGGAGGGGATGGTGATGGACGTGGCAGGCGTTCTGGAACTTGTGCAGAGCAATACGGACCTGATCCTGACGATCGGCTCGGCGATCGTCGCCGTGATCAGCGCGCTGATCGCCCGCGGCGAGACCAGGCGCCAGCGCAAGCTGCAG
>JBGSKU010000044.1:0-1999 GCA_041741055.1 Hyphomonas sp. | reverse complement strand
TGGCACCCGAATGGACGCACCTATGTGCTGCTGGATCCGGCGACCAGCCTGCCCCTCGAAACGCGCGACGGCCGCGCCATGAACCGCGCTGACCGCCTCTATAACAGCTTCTACCCGCTCCATTCCGCAGGCCTCGGCGGGCGGCTTTATGATGTGTTTACCGCGTTCACAGGGCTGGCCCTGACCCTCCTCGGCCTCGTCGGCACCTGGACCTTCCTGAATCGCCCGCCGCGCCGCCGCAAGCTGGCCCTGCCCGCCTAAGCTCGCCCGGTTTTCACTTGCAATCGCTGCCCGGCTGGCCCAGCCTTGGGTCCGGAGGCAGGGATGCACGCTGAAACTGACCTGACCGGCAAGCTTCTGATCGCCCTTCCCGGGATCGGCGACAAACGGTTCGAACGCTCCGTGATCCTTCTGTGCGCCCATACGCCGGAGTTCGCGATGGGCATCGTCCTGAACAAGCCGATGGACGGCATCGACCTGCACGACATGCTCGACCGGCTCGGCGTGGAGATGGAAACCTCGATGCGCGGCGTTCCGGTTCTGGACGGCGGCCCCGTCGCGACCGATCGCGGTTTTGTGCTGCATACGGACGATGTCATCTGCGATGGCACAACGATGGAAGTCGACGGCGATATCTGCATGACCGCTACACGCGACATCCTCGGCATCATCGCATCGGTCGTGCCGCCGCGCCAATCGGTGTTCGCGCTCGGCTATGCCGGCTGGGGCGCCGGTCAGCTTGAAGCCGAACTCGCAGAGAATGCCTGGCTCGTGTGCGAGCCGGATTCCGATCTGGTGTTCGGTGATGCCTTCGATCACAAATGGCGCCATGCCATGACGCGTCTGGGCGTAGACTTGTCCCGGCTGCAAGCGGGTGCGGGGAACGCATGAGACCAACGTCTGCCGTGACGATCCATGATGCGGTGTCGCCGCTGGAGGTCAACGCGTTCGGAGGGTTGATCTCCGAATACGTGGCCTGGTGCCGTGAGCGCTACAAGAACGATCCGTGGCTCATCGAGATGGCGTTCAGCTATCAGGGGCTGGACGAGGAACTGCTGAAACTGACCGAGCTTTACGGCCCGCCGAACGGCCGTATGCTGATCGCCGAAGACGCCTACGAAGTCCTTGGCGGCGTGGCCTATAAGCGTGTCGATGCGCGCACCTGCGAAATGAAACGGATGTTCGTGCGCACCGCCGCCAATGGCCGCGGCATAGGCCGGTTGCTGTGCAAGGCTATCATGCAGGCCGCCGCGAAGGATGGCTTTGAAGTGATGCGGCTCGACACGTCGCGGGAGATGGTCGAGGCCATCGGCCTCTACAAGGCGTTCGGGTTCAGGGAAGTCGCGCCCTTCATCGAATATCCCGAACGGATGCGGCCGATGATGATTTTCATGGAACGCTCACTCAGCGACATCGGTTGAAGGCACCACGGCCGGCTCGCCGCGCGTCAGCCCTTCAGGAATTTCAACGTGGATTTCGCATCGATGCCTTTGGAGAAGGCAAAGCCCTGGGCATTGTCGAACCCGAGGGCACGCAGGCGCCCGGCATCTTCGCGCCGCTCCACACCCTCGGCGGTCGTCGACATGCCGAGACGCTGGGCGAGCAGTGTGATGGTCGACAGGATCGTGTCGGTACGCGCCTGACCGAGGCGCGCGGTGAGGTCATGATCGATCTTCAGGCTGTCGAACGGCAGGTCCGCCAGCCAGGCAAAGGACGAATGCCCCGTTCCGAAATCGTCGAGTACGAGCCCGGCCCCGACAGCCTTCAGCGCCATGGCCGAGGCCAGCGTCTTGGCCTCGTCGCGCAGGGCGGCCTGTTCGGTCAGCTCGATGCGGATCGCACGTTCCGGCAGCTGGTAGCTGGATGACAGGGCGTCGATCAGCGCGGGGATCGTGCTCTTGGTCAGCTCGCGGGCGGTGAGGTTCACATGCATGAACAGGTCGTCGCGCTTCGCTTCACGGCGCAGGTCCGCCAGCGTTTCGGCCGCGCGGATCAACAT
>JBGSKU010000043.1:0-5979 GCA_041741055.1 Hyphomonas sp. | reverse complement strand
GGGGCGTTCGGTCGGCATCGTGCTGTCCGGCGGCGGCGCGCGCGCTTACAGCCATATTGGCGTGATCCGGGCGATCCGCGAGATGGGCATTCCGATCGACTTTGCCGGTGGCGCCTCGATGGGCGCGGTGGTGGCAGCCTGCGCGGCGATGGGATGGGATGATGCGGAAATCGACCAGCGTATCCGCAAGGCGTTCGTCGAGACCAATCCGCTGGGCGATTATAACCTGCCGGTGGTGGGCATGGTGAAAGGCAAGCGGGTGAACACAAGGCTGGAGGAACATTTCGGCGACGCGGAGATCGGCGAGCTGAAAATCCCCTTCTTTGCGCTATCGACCAACCTGACGACGGGGGCTGTGCACATCCACCGCAACGGCCTGTTACGGTCAGCGCTGCGCGCAACGATTTCCCTGCCCGGCATCCTGCCGCCGGTGGTCGACGGGGATGACATCCTTGTCGACGGGGCTGTACTGAACAATTTCCCGGCCGAGACGATGCGCGAGCTGCACCAGGGTTTCGTGATCGGGTCAGACGTGTCCGGCCAGCCGGAAGGGCTGAACCGGGAGGAGTTCGTCCGGCCGCTGAACTTCTGGCAGTGGGTCGTGCGCAACGGATTCTCCTCGCCGCCGCCGATTGCCGGCCTGCTGATGCGGGCGGCGACCGTGCGAAATGACCCGAAACTGGGCCGCGACCTGACGGATGTGATGATCCTGCCGGACCTGCCGGGCATCGAGCTGCGGGATTGGACGGCCTATGACGACGCCGTGGAGGCGGGCTATGTGGCGGCCAAGGCGGCTTTGCAGGCCAGCGAAATCCCCCGTTTGTGCTGCCCCGCGTGAGCACCAGCCTGCTGTAATGTCAACAGAGCATTAAGCATGTTGGGCCAAGAATCGGGAATTGGGCCGATTCCATTCCGAGGACCACACATGAGCGCAGACCTGCTTGACGTGCTTCCCATCGTCATCTGCGAGACGGCGCCTGTCCGGGACGCCGCCGGGCAGATCGTCGATCTGGAATGGATTGCGGCCAACAAGCTGATGAATGAATCTATCCTGCCGAACGGGGGCAGCGTCGTCGGCATGCGGATCTTCGATTTCGATCCGGCCTATCGTGAGTCCGAAATGGTGCGCCAGGTCATGAAGGTGATCGAGACCGGCGAGCCGACCTCGTTCGTCACGCAGCAGGGCCGCGCGGCAAAGATGCTCGGCAAGGTCATGAAGACGATGATCATCCCGACCGAGCGGGGCGCCCTGTCCTGCTCCCACGAAGTGACCGACATTGCCAAGGAACGCGACGAAGCCAACCGGTTGTACGAACTCGCGCGCGCGGCCTGTGACCATGCCGTGAACGGGATCGTGTTGACCAGCATGGCCGGAAGTATCGTCTACGTGAACGATGCGCTCTGCGAGATGTCCGAATGGTCGCGCGAAGAGCTGCTCGGCAAGAATGTGGGCATACTGACGGGACAGGACTCCTATCGCCCCGATCCCGAACTGGCGAAGCAGATGGCCCGCGGCGATGTGCTGCGCCATGTGAGCGATGCCGAGACGCCGACGAAATCGGGCGGCACCAACCAGGTGCAGCTGTCGCTGTCGAGCGCGCCCTGGGGCGAAACGGGCGAACAGGTGTTCATCACTTATGTGCGCGACATCCGCGAAGAGCGCCGCAAGGCGCATGAGCTGCGCGACGCGCTGAACCGGGCCGAACAGGCCACCCGGCTCAAATCCGAATTCCTCGCCAACATGAGCCATGAGATCCGCACACCGCTGAACGGCGTGCTGGGCATGGCGCAGGTTCTGGCGCATAGCAACCTGACACCAAGCCAGGCCGAACAGGTGGCCGTGATCCTCGATTCCGGCAACACGCTGATGGTGCTGCTGAACGACATTCTCGATTTGTCCAAGATCGAGGCCGGTCGGATGGAAGCGGCGCCCGTGGCCGGCGACCTGCGCCACAAGCTGAGCGGCCTGTTCAAGCTGCTGGAAGCCTCGGCGCGCGAAAAGGGCGTCGAGGTGCAGCTGTTCGTACACCCGAGCGTGCCGTCACGGCTGGTGTTCGACCCTGTACGCGTGCGCCAGTGCGTCGGCAACCTCGTTTCCAACGCGATCAAGTTCACGGCGCAGGGCCAGGTGATGATCGTGGTAACCAGCGAGCCGCAGCCGGAAGGCGACCACCTTGTGAAGATCCACGTCTCAGACACGGGATGCGGCATTGCCGCCGACAAGATCGAACGCGTGTTCGAATCCTTTGCGCAGGAAGACGGCTCCACCACGCGCCGGTTCGGCGGCACGGGGCTTGGCCTGGCGATCACGCGCAAGCTTGCCCGGATGATGGGCGGCGATGTGACAGCGGTCAGCGAGGTCGGCAAGGGGTCGGTCTTTACACTGACGTTCAAGGCAGATGCGCACACGCCGATGGCGGTCTCGGTTGTCGACTCGACGGTCAGCGAAATGCCGGTCCGCAAGCCGCGGACGGGCCTGACGGGCTGCCGCGCGCTGGTTGTGGACGATAACGCCATCAACCGCCGGGTGGCGCGCTCCTTCCTGGAGATCCACGGGCTGATCATCAGCGAAGCGGCGGACGGCAACCAGGCCCTGGACGTGCTGAGCCGCGGCAAGGTGGACATCGTGCTGATGGACATCCACATGCCGGGCCTTGATGGCGCCGAAGCCTTCAAGCGCCTGCGCAATTCCGGCAGCGTGAACCGCACGACGCCGGTGATCGCGCTGACGGCGGATTCCATGCATGGCGACCGGGAGAAGTTCCTCGCCAAGGGTTTCGACGGATACGTGTCCAAGCCAATCGAGGAACGCGCCTTGATCACCGCGATCAACAAGATCCTCAGCTTGGCGGAAGCCGACGACGAATGGCGCTTCACCGCCTGAGTGCCTGACGCGGCGTGATCCGTCCTCGCCGCCCAGTTTACCGGTGACGAGCGCTGCGGATGGTGGCACGCTCGGGCGGTCAGATCAGGAGGATCACCGCCCATGGCCAGAACACTGAAACCGCACAAGCAAGTCGGCGAGGACTATCTCGCCACAGCCAAGCCATCGAGCGCGGTGCACAGGTTTGCCTTTCCGCCGGAGATGGTTTGGAACGCCTTGCTGGACGGGCCGGCCTGGACCGAGTGGCTGGCGATCACAGGGGTGACCTGGACGAGCCCGAAGCCGTTTGGCCCAGGTACGACACGGACGGTCGAGATTGGTGACCACAAGGTTGAGGAAACATTCTTCGCCTGGGACGAGGGCAAGCGGATGGCGTTCCGGTTCGAGCGCTCCACCCTGCCCGTCTCGGCGGCGGTGGAGGACTACCGGGTCGTGCCGGTCGAGGGTGGGTGCGAGCTGCACTGGAGCGGCAAGGCGAGCGCGCCGCTGTTCCTCGGCGGTCTGGTCACGGCGCAACTGACGAAGGGTCTGAAAGAAGGCATGCCGAAGCTGGAAGCACTGATTGCAAGCCAGCCGGAGCGGTTCAGGTAGGGCTTATGCGGCGAGTCTGGCTCGCAGCGCCTCTTCGTCCGGCAGGAACCAGACAGATCGCCCCTTGTTGGATTCGTAGATGTAATCGCGCAGCGCGCCGCTTTGTGCGGATTGCCGAGAGACATCACCGAGAATGACCAGAGGAATATTGTAGTTCACGAACTTCTGGACGGTCTCACCGGCAAGCCGCGTACTGAGCTTGAGGAATTCAGGCGAGAGACGGCTGAGAGGAATGACTGCCATGACGGCTTCATGCCCCCAGACTTCAGAAATGAAATCATTGATATCGCCCGGGGCCGCCAACACGCGGCCCTGCGCCGAAAAGAACAGCACCCTGTTGCCAGAAATCTCGTCGATGCGGTCTGTCATGTCGACCCTGCCAGTTCGGGGAAGGGGATGATTTCGGCGGGCGGGCCAGCATAGTTTGACAGCATCAATTGCCACCAGCCAACGTCGTGCCAGGCACCCAGCTTGAAACCGACATCGCGGTAAGTGCCGAGATGTTGGAAGCCGTGCCGCTCATGAAGCGCGACACTCGCCGGGTTGGGAAGGGCAATACCCCCAAAGGCGTGGCGAAATCCTTGCCGGCGCAGGATTTCCATAAGATCCGCATAAAGAGCGTTTCCGATTCCCCGTCCCTTGGCCTCGGGCGCCAGGTAGATAGCGACATCGCAGCCCCAACGATAGGCTAGCCGGGCGCGGTGTTGCGAGGCATAGGCGTAACCGACCACACGTCCGTTCAACTCCGCGATAAGCCAGGGATGGGTTTCCAGCGTCACGCAGATGCGGCGGCGCATTTCCGCCTCATCAGGCGGTTCCATTTCAAACGAGATGACCGTTTCGCGCACATAGGGCGCGTAAATGACAGCAATGGCACCGGCATCTTCCGGCTTGGCAACCCGAAAGATCACGGCACCCGCCATGTGTCGTTACGCCGTTTCGCTGAAAAGTTCGCGACCAATCAGCCAGCGGCGGATTTCGCTGGTGCCCGCCCCGATCTCGTAAAGCTTGGCGTCGCGCAGCAGGCGGCCGGTCGGGTACTCGTTGATGTAGCCGTTGCCGCCGAGCAGCTGGATCGCGTCAAGCGCCAGCTTCGTGGCGGTTTCTGCCGCATACAGAATGGCCCCGGCGGCATCCTTGCGGGCGGTCTCGCCGCGGTCGCAGGCTTTGGCGACGGCGTAGACGTAAGCCTTGGCAGCGTTCATCTGGACGTACATGTCTGCGAGCTTGCCCTGCACGAGCTGGAACTCGCCGATCGACTGGCCGAATTGCTTGCGGTCGTGGATGTAGGGGATCACGACATCGAGGCAGGCCTGCATGATGCCGGTGGGGCCAGCGGAGAGGACCGCGCGCTCGTAGTCGAGACCGCTCATCAGGATGCGGGCGCCGGCGCCGACCGGGCCCATGACGTTTTCGGCGGGCACTTCGCAATCCTCGAAGACGAGTTCGCCGGTTTCCGAGCCGCGCATGCCGAGCTTGTCGAGCTTCTGGGCGACGGAGAAGCCCTTGAAGCCGCGCTCGATCAGGAAGGCCGTGATGCCTTTCGAGCCGCCGTTCGGATCAGTCTTGGCGTAGACGACCAGAGTGTCCGCATCCGGAGCATTGGTGATCCACATCTTGGTGCCGTTGAGGACGTAGCGGTCGCCCTTCTTGTCGGCGCGCAGTTTCATCGAGACGACGTCGGAGCCCGCGCCACTCTCGCTCATGGCAAGGGAGCCAAGGTGTTCGCCGGAGATCAGCTTCGGCAGGTAGCGCGCCTTCTGGCCGTCGCTGCCCCAGCGGCGCAGCTGGTTGACGCAGAGGTTCGAGTGGGCGCCGTAGGAGAGGCCGACCGAAGCGGAGGCGCGGGAGATTTCCTCCATCGCGACGACGTGTTCGAGATAGCCGAGACCGCTGCCGCCCCACTCCTCTTCGACCGTGATGCCGAGGAGACCCAGCTCTCCCATCTTGGGCAGGAGGTCGCGCGGGAACTTGTCCGTCCGGTCGATCTCCGCGGCGCGCGGCGCGATCTCGTTCTGGGCAAAGTTTTTCACGGTTTCACGGATCATGTCCGCGGTTTCACCGAGATCGAAGTTCAGGGTGGGATATGTGTTCGGGATCATGGGCGTTTACTAGCAAGCACGCCCTGCCCTGTCAGCGACTAATCTTGCCGCGTCAGCGCCCGGTAGAGGTAATAGCTGGCGATCAGGAACAGGAAGCCGCCCCCGAGGGCCAGCACCGGACCGGCGTAGACGTCGCTCTGGTGCATCAGGGGCCGCGATCCCTGCGACAGGAAGCGTTCGAGTCCGGCGATCATGCCGACGAAGCCAAGGCCGGACAGCGTAGCGTAGGGCAGCCAGGCGCCGAGATTGCGGATCGAGGCGGTGTCGAGTTCACCGTTTTCCTGAATGGCGCGCTCAAGGTCGCTTTCGTCGATCTCGACGATTTCGAGATCGTCCACAACCACGCCTTCGGCGAGCGGCAGAGGCGGCAGCAGCGGCGCGCCTTCCTGCTGGGCGCCGGTC
>JBGSKU010000042.1:0-6398 GCA_041741055.1 Hyphomonas sp. | reverse complement strand
GCACGAGCGGTACCCGGGGCTGACCTGCACCTGCGTGCTGTCCACCCCTTCCGCCGCGAATTCGCGCAGGATGTGCGCCCCCACCCAATCATCCCCGATGCGGTCGATCATCGCCGTGCGGCAGCCCAGGCGCGCCGCCGCCACCAGCGCAGTTGCCACCGGTCCCCCGCCCTGCATGGTGATCTCACGCGGGTAGTACACCCCGCCCTCGGACGGAAACCCATCCGCCAGGGTGAGGATATCGACGGTGGAACCGCCCAGCCCGGCGATCAAACCACCCGTCATCCGCCGTCAGCGTAGGCCGGCCGAGGAAGTCGACATAGGCCGTCAGCCCGCGCGCATGCAGCCGGTCGGCCTCGTCATAAGTGTTCACCCGTGCATAGAGGCCGAGGCTTTCGACATAGGCCTTGTTGCCCGGCGAGGTCAGCGCGACCGCTTCCACCTGTCCGCGCTGCTTCAGGCAATGCGCCAATGCCAGCGCCGTCTTTGACGACGCGCTGGAAATCACGACCGTTTCCGGAACCGGATCGCCGGCTTCCATCAGGCAGTCGTCGATCATGAAGCCGGTGGTGAACAGCGGACGGAACAGCATCTGTTCGGCTTCGCGCGCCGCGTCATAGCTCGGATCGGCGGCGGTGAAGATGTAGGTGTTGTAGATCGGCGCGAGGCCCTTGCGGCAGTCTGCCCCGTCGAGGAAGCTTTCCTTGCCCGCGCGCTGGGGCACCACATCGAAGGTTTCCGAAATCGGCAGGTAGCCATACACACGCGCGCCGACCGGCACGCCTTCGGCTTTGGACTCGGCGACGGTCGCAAAGCCCCAGACCGGCACCCGTCCGTAGGAGGCATCAGCCGCCGGGAAGAAGTTCCAGTAGCCCATCGCCTCGCCGAAGCTCGCATAGGTCACGTTATTGGCGGTCAGCGCGAAGGCCTCGACCTTCAGGCGCGCCGCGCCCTCGGCCAGCGGCGCGGGCGCCGTATCGGTCCAAACGACATCGCGCAGGTCCGCGCGCTTGATCAGGAAGTCTGCCATGTAAGCCTGTCCCCTTGGCTCTTAAGTCTTCGATTTGCTCATGAACGCGCCGATGCGCGCCTGCATATCCGGGCCTACACCTTCGTTGTTAAGGATTTCCCACTGAAGCCCGCTATCCATGTCGCGGGCATCGGTGGCCTCCAGAAGGCGCTTGTTCGCGGCATGGCTGAACGGGGAATTGGCGAGGATCTGGCGCGCCATGGCGTCGATGGCCGTCTCGAACTCGGCATCCGGCACCACCTTCTCCGCAAGCCCTATGCGGAACGCCTCGTCGGCGCGGATCATCTCGGCAGTGAACATCAGCCGTTTGGCGGTGGCGACGCCGACGCGCCGGGGCAGGCGCTGGCTCATGCCCCAGATCGGGGTCAGCGCCCATTTTGCATGCGTGTCGCCGAACCGGGCGCTCTCGGCCGCCAGGATGAAATCCGCCGCCAGCGCCACTTCCAGCGCACCAGTATAGCAATGCCCGTGGACCGCCGCGATCACCGGCTTGGGCAGTTTCTCCATCAGGCGCAGCGTCTCCGAATGCCAGCCGCGCGACGGCACCTTCTCGCCCTCGGCGATGTCAGCCAGGTCATGCCCAGCCGAGAAGCATTTGCCCGCCCCGCGCAGCACGACGCAGCCGATGGACTCGTCCTTGTACAGATCGCTGACATGATCGCGCAACTCACGGAACATGCCCACCGTCAGCGAGTTCAGCTTGTCCGGACGGTTCAGCGTCAGGATGGCAAGGCCGTCCTTGTCCGTCCGGGTGACGAGATCGCCGCTCATTTGCCGAGATCCACCATCAGGGACGAAATCGCGTGCACGAAATTGTTCGGCGCCAGCGTCATCTCGCCGGTCCATTTGGCGTCCGGGAACCGGCCCAGGATTTTCCGGAACGCGGCTTCCAGCTGCATGTTGGCCACGCGCTGGCCCAGGCAGACGTGCGGGCCATTGCCGAAGGACAGGTGTTCCTTGGCATTCTCGCGCGTCACATCGAACCGGTTCGGATCGGCAAATTTCGCCGGGTCACGGTTCGCCGCCGGATAATACATCACCACCTTGTCGCCTTCGACCAGCTTCTGCCCGCCAAGTTCGGTGTCTTTGGTCACAGTGCGGCGCATATAGGTCACCGGCGTGACCATGCGGATTGCCTCATGGACGAAGTTCGGGAACAGGTCCGGCTGCGCCTTCAGTTGCTGGCGCACGCCTGGGAATTCGGTGATCAGCTTCATCGTGCCCGACAGCGAATTGCGCGTGGTGTCATTGCCCGCGAACACGATCAGCAGCCACGATCCGTCGAGGAATTCCGGGCTGAGCGGCTTGCCGTCGATCTTCACGTTCGCGATTGCGGACAGCAGGTCTTCCCTCGGCTCGCGCCGGCGTTCCTCAAGGAGGTGGCGGCCGAATTCGAACATCGCCTGGATCTCGCTCATGAACGTCAAGATCTGTTCCGGCGTCACATTGCCGAGGCCTTCCTGCTGCGCCTGGTATTGTGATGTTTCGAGGAAGTGCATCCAGTGCACCAGCTTCGGCCGGTCGGCGGCCGGCACGCCGAGGATCTCGCACAGCGTGAACAATGGCAGCTCGGCAGAGAACATCTCCACCATGTCCACCACAGGGCCTTGCTTCTCCATCGCGTCCAGCAGCTCGCCGATATACACATCGACCCGCTTTTTCAGCTCCGCCACAAATCCCGGCCGGAAGAACTGCATGTGCTCCATGCGCAGCGGCGTGTGATAGGGCCGGTCGAGGTTGATCAGGCTGTTGAGGCTTGAGGCGTGCAGCAGCGGGTGGCGCGGCTGGTCCGGCAGGCCATACGTCATCAGGATGCCGCCGCGTTGGCTCGAATAGGTTTCCGGGTCCAGTTCGACCTTCTTGACCAGTTCATATGGCGTCACCGCCCAGAAGCCTGCGCCCACATGCTCCGGATGCCACATCACCGGCGCCTTTTCGCGCATCAGCGCAAAGGCCTCGTGCGTGTAGCCGCCATGGCGCGAGAACACTTCCGGGTCCGTCAGGTCCACCGGCGGCTTCAGGTCATGAACAGGCCTGGTCTTCGGCGGGGCCGGCGGCACTTCCTGCTGGTAGGTGTCGGTCACGTTCTGGAGGGTCATGGGTCTGGCCTTACATTTCCTGTTCGATAGGGCGGATCACGATATCATTCAGCACCATGTTCCGCGGGCTCGCGATGGCGAACAGAACCGCGTTGGCAATGTCTTCGCCCTCGAGACCTGTATAGTTGAAGCGCGCACCAATTCCGGCCAGCACGGCAGGATCCTTGATCGAAAAGCCAAGTTCCGTGTTCACCTTGCCGGGATAGATCGTCGTTACACGGATCACGCCGGCCGTCTCCTTGCGCAAGCCTTCTGAGATCGCCTTCACGGCGTGCTTGGTGCCACTATAAACGGCCGATGTGGGGTTCGTCATCAATCCAGCTACGGAAGATATGTTGATGACGTGTCCTTCCTTGCGCTCCAGCATGTGGGTCAGCACGGCGTCGATGCCGTAGAGCACGCCCTTGATGTTCACGTCGATCATCTGGTCCCACTCCGCCACCCGGCGGTTGGCCAGCGGCGACAGCGGCATGATGCCGGCATTGTTGACGATCACGTCCACCTTGCCGAACGCCTTGATCGCATCCTCGCCAAGCGCCAGCATATCCGCATGGTTGGTCACGTCCGTGACACGCCATTTCACCTCGCCGCCGATCTGCTTCGCCAGCGCTTTCAGCCGCTCTTCCCGGCGCGCGGCCAACATGATCTTCGCGCCAGCGGCCGCCAGCACTTTGGCCGTCGCGGCACCGATGCCGCTTGATGCCCCGGTGACGATGACAGACTTGCCCTCAGCGGTCATGGAAAACTCCTGGGTTAGAATTTATACCGTACCGGGATGGATTTGGGCCCGCCGACAAAATTGGCCTTGATGAAGCTCGGCTCACCAGCCAGCTCGATCGATTTCACCCGGCTGAACAGTTCCTCGTAGATCGCTTGCATCTCGAGGCGTGCCAGGTGCATGCCGAGGCACATGTGTCCGCCATGTCCAAACGAGATGATCTTGTTCGGATTGCGATCCACCTTGAACTTGAACGGTTCGTCGAACACCTCCTCGTCGCGGTTGCCGGACGGATAGCAGAGCAGAACGCTCTCGCCCTTCAGGATCTTCTTGCCGCGCATCTCGTAATCGTCCTGCGCCGTGCGCATGAAGTGCTTCACCGGCGTCGTCCAGCGGATCGCCTCATCGACTGCCGTGCGCGACATGCCCTTCGGGTCCGCCATCATCTTCTTCAGCTGTTCGCGGTCCTGCAGCATGGCCAGCACGCCGCCGCCCGTCGAGGCGCTCGTCGTGTCATGGCCAGCGGCAGCGGTGATGATGTAGTAGCTCATCGCTTCCAGCTGCCCGATGGGCTCACCGTCCACCATGCCGTTGGCAATCACGGTCGAGACGTCATCCTTCGGGTTGGCGCGGCGGTCGGCGGTGATGGCCGTGAAGTACATGAAGAATTCGGCCAGCGTCTGCTGGATCGAAGCGAGACCGGCTTCCACGTCGCGCGTCTCTGCAAGCGTTTTGTCCCGCATCAGGTCCTCGTCCTGTGCGCCGAAAATCTCCTGGGTCAGTTTCAGCATCATCGGTTCGTCCGACTCCGGAACACCGAGGATCTGCATGATCACGCGCAATGGGTAATAGAGCGCCACATCGCGTTGGAAATCGCATTCGCCGCCAAGGTCTTCCATCCGGTCGACATACTGCCGGGCGATCATCTTGATCGCGTCTTCGCGCTTTTTCACGTTCTGCGGCATGAACCATTCCTGCGTCAGGTGGCGCAGTTTGTAGTGCAGCGGATCGTCGAGCTGGACGAGCGTCTTCAGAAGGTGCGGCTGGCCGAACTTGGCGTACACGCCCTTTTCGGCGTCATGGTAGGATAGCATCTCGCGTTCGCCATTGGTGAACAGCTGGTTCTGGCGCGAAACTTCCATGATGTCGGCATGTTTGGTCGCCGCCCAGAAGGGGCGGAAGCCTTCCGGCTCGCACCAGGCCAGCGGGTCTTCTGCGCGCAGGCGCGAAAAGGCGGCGTCCAATGCCTTCTGGTCGGCATAAACAGCCGGGGTCACGATCTGGTCGCACGTCGCCGCCGCGGCGGGGCTCATGGTGCGGGAGAGGTCGAATTTGGTTTGCGGTGGTACGGCAAGCGCAGCGGCATCAGACAAAGCAAATTCCTCCGGAAATCATTTTCGCCGCGGCGTTTTCCCGCGTGGCTTCAATGTATCCGTGCGCGGTCCCCTGCCAAGGTGTGACTTAGGGGCAGGCGCCTTGGCGGCGGGCGCCGCATCCATCGGCGCGCCGAGACTCGCGAGCGCTTCGGCGAGCACAGTCGCCGGAACCTCTTCCACCTGTCCGGGCTTCAGGTCGGCCAGCAGGAACGGGCCGTAATTGATGCGGATCAGCCGGTTCACAATCAGGCCGACGGATTCCAGTGCGCGGCGCACTTCGCGCTTCTTGCCTTCCGACAGCGTCACCGTCAGCCAGGAGTTCGCGCCCATCTCCCGGTCGAACACCGCGACGATCGGCTGGTACTTCACGCCGTCCACGGTCAGGCCGCTCGCCAGCTCTTCGATCTTCTGCGGTGTCACCGTGCCCTTGGCGCGGGCCCGGTAGGTGCGTTGGAGGCCGGAGCGGGGGAGTTCCAGGAACCGCGCCAGCTCGCCATCATTGGTCAGCAGCAGCAGGCCTTCGGTCGTCAGGTCGAGCCGGCCGACCGTCACCACGCGGGGCAGGGATTTCGGCAACTCGTCGAAGATCGTGCGCCGGCCGGCCGGGTCATCGGTCGTGGTGATCAGGCCGGAGGGCTTGTGATAGCGCCAGAGGCGGGTGCCGTCCGGCGCCTCGACCGTCTTGCGGCCGACCTTGATGGTTTCCCGCCCGGTCACCTTGAACGCCGCCGAGGTGAGCACCTTGCCGTTGACGCTGACATCGCCGGCCTCGATCATCCGCTCGATCTCGCGGCGCGAGGCGATACCGGCCCGGGCGAGGTACTTGGCGATCCGTTCGCCGCCCTCGCTCCACTCGGCGTCGGTGGCAGGCGTTTTCGGGGGGGCAGGCTTCTTTGATACAGTCGGGCGCGCGCCGGAAGGTTTCCGGTTGGGGCGGCCCGTCTCGCGACGCTCCGGCATGGGTTTGGCTTTCTGTCTGGCTTCAGGCGGTGAACTGCAGGAAGGGCGCCGCAATGGCAAGCCCGAGGGCGATTTCGATGCCCATCCAGACCGGCAGGATTTTCGCCTCGCCGCCTTTGCCGCGGTCGAGGCTGATCGAAAACACCCGGCCGATGGCTGCCCCGAACCAGCCCGCCGAGACCGGCAGCAGGGCGGCAAGCGCCATCGCCGGCGGC
>JBGSKU010000041.1:0-5592 GCA_041741055.1 Hyphomonas sp. | reverse complement strand
GGCGCCGCTGCGGGCGCCACGGACGGGAAGCAGGCGCAGGCCGTCAGAAGCGCGGCGGCAAGCAGGGCCAGTCCCATGCGGCGTGAAGCCGCGATCAATGCGTGGCGGGGCATTTCAAGTTCCTCCGCCGCCTCAATAGCCCAGATCGGTGTAGGCTGGGAAGCTGAACGGATCCTGCGGCACAAGGCCCTTGGAGCCGAGCGGGTTGTCGTAGTTGCCGGTCAAGATCTCGAAATGGAGGTGCGGCCCTTCGGCATTGCCGGTGGCGCCCATCAGGCCGACCGGCTGGCCATAGCCGATGGCGGCGCCGAGTTGCAGGCCGAGATCGAAACTGTCGAGGTGGGCGTAGCGTGTGTAGACGCCATGGCCGTGATCGATGAGAACCTGATTTCCGTATCCGGACGACCAGCGCATCTCGATCACCCGTCCTGGCGCGGCGGCATAAATCGTGCCGGGTGGCTTGCTGATCAGATCGATGCCGTCATGCGGCCGACCTCCTCGCAGGCCGATGCCAGAGCCGAGGCAGACATCGTTGACCGGGACCGTGACCATGACGACCTGCCCCACCACGATCACCGGTTTGAAATCGACGACCCAGCGTTCGCCATCGACGGGAGGGCTGTTGGACACGCTCATGCCGAGACATTGGCGCAGGTAGGCGTTCGGCTGGAACGTTCCCTGCGGCGGATTACGTTCGTCGCCGGGCGGACCGTAATCGACCGGCGGCCCATAGACGATGACCGGCGCACGCTGCGTCGCGCAGGCCCCCAGCATCAGCAATGCAAGGCCGAGGGCCGCGCGGTGAAGGTTCACGCGGAGACCTTCGCCCGTTTCGCGCCGCGCTCGATCTCCTTCATCAGGTCCTTGCAGTAGACATTGAAGTCGACCTGCATCCGGTGGCGCGGACTGTCATAGAAGTGGCCGAGATGATCCTCTTCGTCCGACTTCGTGACCCGGCGCATGTCTTCCGCAGACGGAAAGGCATAGGCGCCGGTCAGCGCTGCGGCGACCAGTTTCGATTGCTGTTCGGCGAAATTGACCAGCGTCGGTAGCGGCTGGGCAAGCCCCAGGAAGAACAGCGTCTCCCGGCCAGGCTGCACCATACGCTTGAACAGCGGGAAGACGTTGTCCTTCGGGGTCAGCTCGTCCTGCTTGAAGAAAGGGAACGTCGTGTTGTAGCCGGTGGCCCAGACGATGGCATCGACCTTTTCGCGCGTGCCGTCGGTGAATACGACATGATCGCCGTCAAGACGCTCGATGCCCGGCTTCGGAATGATATCGCCGCAGCCGACCCGCGTCAGGAACTCTCCGGACACGGAGGGGTGCCCGTCCAGAGGGTCATGGTCTGGCTTCGGCAGGCCATAGTCTTCCATATTGCCGATGGTCTTGCGGATCGTTGCTTTGGCGAGCGCCCGGCCGATCTTCGGCGGCAACCAGGCCGGCAGCACGGCCTTGTCGGCGGGCGTGCCGTTCATGTATTTCGGCAGCACCCAGACGCCGCGCCGCATCGAGATGAACAGCCGCTCGGCCAGCGGTCGCTGGGAGAGTTCCGACGAGATATCCATCGCTGAATTGCCCGCGCCGACGATCATCACGCGCTTGCCGCGGAAGTCGTAGGGCTCGAAAGGATCGCGGTAATAGTGGGAGTGGACCTGGTAGCCATTGAACGTGCCGGGATAGGTCGGCATCCGGGCGTCCCAGTGGTGGCCGTTGGCGACGCAGACAGCGTCATAATCGCGTGTCTCGCCGGTCGACAGCGTCACCCGGTAGCGCCCGCCCGGCAAGTCGGCCACATCTTCGACCGAGGTGTTGAACGTGATCGTCTCGCGCAGGCCGAAATGATCGACATAGTCATGGAAATATTGCAGCAGCTGCGCGTGGTGGGGAAAGTCCGGCCAGTCTTCGGGCACCGGAAAATCCTCGAAGGCGAGACGCCATTTCGAGGTGTCGATATGCAGCGACTGGTAGCAGGACGAGACCCCGTTGGGGTTCTGGTAATACCAGTTGCCGCCGATATTGTCCGACTTTTCAAAACAATCGTAAGGCAGGCCGAGATCCTTCAGGCGTTTTGCCATCGTGAAGCCCGAACACCCTGCCCCGATGATGCAGGTTTTCGGCTTTGCCGTTGCGTCAAAGGCCATTGCGCGTCTCCTTGTCACCGGGGAAAGCAGTTCCCATGACTCTGCGGCGATGTTATCCGGCGTTTCAGAGGCGTCAAATCCCAAAGCAGGCTGAACGGCATGAACGACAAGCCCCGGAAGCAATATGACATCGCGGCCATCATGAACGAGAACATCAATGTGATGCGCGATGTTGTGCCCTGGGCCAACGAAACCGGCTTCCGGGTGAGCAAGGTCGAGAAGGGCCATGTGCTTGGTCTCCAGCCTTGGGCAGAGCATCTGGTGGGCGATCCGGAATCCGGCATCATCCATGGCGGCGTCATCACGACCTTCCTCGACAATCTCAGCGGCATGGCCTGCACGGCGGCCATGACCGAAATGCGCTTCGTGGCGACGATCGACCTGCGCATCGACTACATGCGACCGGCCGAAAAAGGCCGCGACATCATCGGCGAGGCCGAATGCTATCACCTGACCCGTTCGGTCTGCTTCACGCGGGCCTGGGCCTATCATGAGACGCGCGACAAGCTGATAGCCACCGCGGCCGGGACGTTCGCCATCAACAAGCCCCGCCTCGGCAGCGGCCGGAGTTAGCCATGAACCCCCAGCTGACCAATCCGCGTGCGGACGAAATCGATTCGATCCTGAAACGCCTGCCCTTCGCACAGACTCTGGGCATGCGCTGCGAGGTGCTGGGCGACGAGATGACGGCCATCCTGCCCTTCCAGGAAATGCTGATCGGCAATGTGGCGATCCGTGCGCTGCATGGCGGCGCGATTGCCTCCTTCCTCGAACTGACCGCCATGCTGCAGGTCTTCCTCGTGTCCGACATGCCGCGCCCGCCGAGACCGATCAACCTGACCATCGATTACCTGCGCCAGGGCCATGCGAAAGATCTCTATGCCCGCGCCTACGTCCTGAAGATGGGCCGCCGGATGGCCTCGGTGCGCGCCGAAGCCTGGCAGGAAAACCGCGCTGAACCGGTAACGGCTCTGATGGCGCACTTCCTTGTGACGTCGGATTGACGGGTTCGCTTCGGCGTTTTCCTTTGCCGCGCCCCACCCTTGCCCTCCCCATGAATGCGGAGGGGACAGCTCAGTCCGTGGGGTGCGCTCAGTCTGCCCAACAGTGCAACATGTCCCCTCCCCGCCTGCGGATAGGGCTGGGGTGGGGCGCGCACGGCCAGGCTGCGACTTCGCTCAGCAGGAGCTCGGAGGGCGGGACGATTGAGCGCTGAGGGAATGGGTTCACGGGCGGGCTTTGCGTGCTATCCTCTTCCGGTGACCCGGACTGGTTTCCGGAAGGCCCGAAACGCTGGCCGTGCGCCGGCTGGATATTGGTGACAAGATGAAACACGCCCTGCTCGCTCTCTCGATGTTCGCTGCTTCGGCGGTGGTTGCGCCAGCGGCCCAGGCCGATGAAGGCCTGAAATGGATGAGCGGCTGCTGGCAGACAAAGGACAAATCCTACCGCGAAGTCTGGACCAAGCCTGATTCGGGTTTCCTGTTCGGCTATTCGCTGACCTTCGAGGATGGCGCGGTGGCGTTTTTCGAGCAGAGCCGCATCGATGCGGGCGCGCCGGCGGTGTTCAACGCCTATCCGGGCGGGTTCGGCCCGTCGGAATTCACCGAAGCCAGCCGCGCGAAGAACACGGTGACCTTCGAGAACGGCGCGCACGACTATCCGCAACGCATCGTCTACACCCGCAAGGGCAGCCGGATGACCGCGACGATTTCCCTGCTGAACGGCGCCCGGCCGCAGACTTGGGAATTCAAGAAGTGCTAGGCTGAACCAAAGGACGGCGTGAGGACTATTCCTCGCCTTCCACGGCCGGCTCGCCGCCGAAGCGGGGCGCCCAGTCTTCGGTCAGGATCGGCAGCAGATCGGCCGCAGTGAGCGTGATCTCGTAGCTGCCCTCGGCATAGGAGCCGACATCATAAGGCGAAAAGAGCACGGTGATGCCGCCGAGCTTTCCGGCTTGCGTGGACGGATCAAGCACGAAATTGCCCTTGTACAGGTCCGGGTGTTCCGGCGACGGGGCGAGCATTTCGCGGATTTCCGATTGGATGGAAGCCTGGGCGGTCTCTTCATAGCCGCGCGCGATCTTTTCCGCGACGAGGGCGGCGATGACCTGATTGTTGAAGGCGGCGGGATCCGTGACGAACGTACCGAGCGCGAGCGGCTCCGGCGCGCCCTTACGATAGACGCCGCCCGACAGGGCATAGTTCGGATGCGCGCCGCCGGTATAGGTGCTGTAGGTTTCCTCGATGGAGATCACGTCGTCGAGGACGACGGTGGCGTGGTAGGCGATGTCCAGCGTGTAGCCACGAAACCAGTTCTGGCCGGTCGTGGCTTCGTCCTGATCGGCAGCGACCTTGTCTGCGTCCGCTGTCGCGGCCAGCTCATCGAGCGCGGCCTTGGTGTCGATCCAGAGCTTCCAGGCGAGCGGCGCATCGAAGGCCAGGATGGCGGGATCGATCTCGGCGCTGACTTCGTAAGTTTCGCCGCCGCGCTTGTAGGAGAGCTGGAAGTCTTCGGGCTCGGTGGCGGGCGTTGCGGCCGGGGTGCTTTCCGGCTGGACGGACAGGTCCACGGCCGCAGCAGGTGCTTCCGGCGTTTCCGAGGCGGAATCGGCCGGCGGCGGGGCGCAGGCCGCCAGGATGAAGGCAGCTGCAGCGGCGTGGGCAATCAGGCGCAACATGGGCGCATTTCCTTCAGAGGCTCAAGAGTTCAGCGTCACCGCCCTGAGCGGTGATATTGACACTTACCACCCGTTCGGTGGCGAAACGAGGGAGGTAATGTGGCCCGCCCGCCTTGGGGCCGGTGCCGGAGAGCCCCTCCCCGCCGAAAGGCTGGACGCCGACAACAGCGCCAATCATCGAACGGTTCACATAGGTGTTGCCCGCCGGCATGGCGGCCTTGACCGCCGCATGGAAACTTTCGAGGCGCGAATGGATGCCCAGTGTGAGGCCGTAGCCCTTGGCATGGAGCGCGGCGCCCATGGCGGCGATATCATCCGGATCATACCGCAGGACATGCAGCACGGGACCGAAGGTTTCCTCCGTGATTTGATCAAGAGAGGCCAACTCGACCAGGGCCGGGCCGAAGCCTGTGCCCTTTTCACCGAGCGGGCCGGGGTCGATCTGGTGGAGCAGTTTTGCCTCGATCTTCATCCGGTCCAGATGCTTTTCGAGTAGGGCGCGCGCCTCGGCATCGATGACCGGGCCGGTATCAGTGTCCGGCAAGGCAGGGTCGCCCATCTTCAGCTCGTTCATGGCACCGATCAGGCCTTCGATCAGGCTGTCTGCGGTGGCTTTGGGAAGGAAGGCAATTCGCAGGGCAGAACAACGCTGGCCGGCCGAGCCGAAGGCGGAGGTGATCATGTCGTCGATCACCTGTTCGCGCAGGGCGGTGGTGTCGACGAAGAGACCGTTGAGGCCGCCCGTTTCGGCGATCAGCGGGATGATCGGGC
>JBGSKU010000040.1:0-3645 GCA_041741055.1 Hyphomonas sp. | reverse complement strand
CGGGCCATTCTGCAGTGTTTGCAGGGAATTTGGCCCGAAGGGTGTTGGTCGGAGCGAGAGGATTCGAACCTCCGACCCTCTGGTCCCAAACCAGATGCGCTACCAGACTGCGCTACGCTCCGGAGTCCCGGTGTAATGAGTGCGACCGTGGGCGCAAGCCCTTTTAACTGCGGCAGAAAAAGTAAGCGGCGCTGCCCCACCCGACAGCGCCGCTTGGCACTCTTGCAGTCCAGTTTCCGAACTCAGACGCCTGCAGGACAGGCGCCGTCCCCTCATTGCGGGAAAGGTCGACGTTTTGGCGAGGATCTTCCCGGAGTTCAGGACGAACTGGTTGCCGCGTGCGTCCCGTGATTGCAGTTAAACTTTGTACAAGTTATACGTCTTGACATATCTGGCCACCGAAACAGTCAAATTGGGCCAAAATTGGCAAAATTGTGGTAGTGGCGCCTTAATTACATCGGGATTGTAAGCAAATCCCGGCGTAATCAAGTATCCGGGGGGATATAAGCCGCCGTGCCGACGGTCTCGACTACATATCTTGCAAACTTGATTGAAGGCTGTGTGGCGTTGGGCGCGCCGCAAGACAAGCTGTATGCCTTGGTGCCTGGCGGGCACGACGCACTGTACCAGCCTGACCGGCGGATTCCCGCCGAGGTGACAGCGCGGGTTCTGAATGCGGCGGCTGATGCGACCGGGATCGACTCGATCGGCCTGCAGGTCGGCATGCAGTTCCGGCCGGCAACGTTCCTCGATATCGGCTACGCGCTGGCGGCGGCCTCCACCATCCGCGAGGCGCTGGAAATCAACATGCGCTACCAGCCGCTGACGCAGGAGGCCGCGCGGACCCGGCTGGAAGTGGACCGCAAGGAAGCGCGGATCCTGCTGGAGCCGGCCTTTGCCGATGCCGGGGATTTCCGGCGGGTGACGGAGGCGATCCTGGCGGGGTATGCCTCGATCGGCCGCTGGCTGCTGTGGGACCAGGTGCGGCCGGTTGCGGCGGTGCAGTTCCGGCATTCAAGGCCGAGCGAAGAGACCTGTGGGATCTACGCGTCGATCTTTGGCGAAAAGGTCAGTTTTGACGGGCCAGTCGACATGATGGTGATCGATGCGGGGCTGGTCTCGCGTCCGCTGCCGAATTCCAATCCGGCGCTGGTGCAGCTGCTGACCGGACGTCTGAATGCAAGGCTGGCGGCCTACAGGGCGGGCAGTTCGCTGCGGATGCTGGTGATTTCGGGCCTGCACCGGCAGATCCGCCAAGGCAAACCGAACCTCGATGAAACGGCGCGCCTGCTGGGCATGAGCGGGCGCACATTGCGCCGGCGGCTGCAGGCGGAGGAATTGTCCTATTCCGAGCTTCTGGCGGCCACCCGCAAGGAAGCGGCGGAAGTCTACATGCACGAGGACAAGATGACGCTGGCGGAGATGGCCGGCCTGCTCGGTTATGGCGATCAGACCGCGTTCATGCGGGCCTTCCGGGACTGGTTAGGCATGTCGCCGGGCGCTTACCGGGCGAAGCTGAAACGGGTTGAGCGCTAGCCGGTTCCGGCGCAGGCCCTTTACTGACGTGCTCAGCCCGAATGGTTCATCCGGCGTTCGAGGCGGGTGGAGAACCAGGAGATGATGCGGCGCCAGATCTCATCCTTGAGGATCTGGCCTTCGACGTCATGATCAATCGAGGGGTTGTCGTTGATCTCGATGATGATGACGCCCTGTTCGGTTTCCTTGAGGTCGACACCGTAGAGCCCCTCACCGATGAGCTGGGCGGCGCGGACGGCCACGTTGACCACTTCGGGCGGCGCGTCTTCGACCGGCATCGTGGTGAAGCCGCCTTCGGTGGATTTGCCGCCTTCGCCGTATTTCACGGTCTGCCAGTGTCCCCGCGCCATGCGGTACTGGCAGGCATAGAGCGGTTCGCCGTTGAGCACGCCGATGCGCCAGTCGAACTTCGTTGGGCGGAATTCCTGGGCGATGATCAGCGCGGTGTCCTCGAACATCTTCTTGGCCCCCGCTTTCAGCTCGTCCAGCGAATGGGCCTTGACCATGTTGATGCCGAAGCTGCCATCCGGCGTCTTGAGGATGACGGGCGAGCCGAGGCGCTCGAACAGGGCGGCAAGATCGGCCTTCTCGTCGACAATCTCCGTACGCGGAATGGGAAGTCCGGCCTTCTCGAGGATTTCCTTGAGGTAGACCTTGTTGGTGCACCGGATCATCGATTGCGTGTCGTCGATCACGGGCATGCCTTCCTGCTCGGCCCGGCGGGCGAAGCGGTAGGTGAAGTTGTCGATCGATGTGGTGGCGCGGATGAACAGCGCGTCAAACTCCGCCAGGCTCGGCAGGTCGGTCGGGTCGATCAGCTCGACCTCGACGCCCATCTTGTCTGCGACATCGGCAAAACGCTTGAGCGAGGCGGGCTTGGAGGGCGCCGTCTTCTCGTTCGGGTCGACGAGGACGGCAAGCGCCCATTTGGCGGGTGTGCGGGTCTTTTCGTTGCGGACGCGGCCTTTGGTGTAGGCTTCCAGCGCATCCAGGAAGAACTGGCGGCGGGCGTCCTTCAGCTTGTGAGGCGGCATGGCGCGGATGCGGGCGATGCCGTGGGGTGCTTCCTCGTCGAACTCGATTTCGAGAGCAGGGGTGCGGAACCAGTCCATGGCCTCGCGGGCGAGGCGTTCATAGGCCGGGATGTCGCACCGGGAGAAGGCGACGAACAGGGTTTCGACCTTCGGCGCGCCTTTGGCGAGCGCGTCCTGGAGGGTTTCGCCGAGATCCGGCAGGGCGTGGTTGTAGAGGCTCTTTTTCGAGAGCTCGACCATCGTCTGGACAGACGGACTGACACGGTGGCCGCGCGCCTCGGCCAGGAGCGAGGCGTAATAGCCTTCCGACTGGTACGCATAGGAGCGGGCCAGGTTCAGGATATAGGGCCGGCGTCCGGCGAACAGCGCAGGTTTCGAGATATAGTCCGAGATGCGCAGCACTTTGTGCGGTGTCTCGGCCTGGGAAATGTCGCTCGCTGATTCCACGAGCACGACCCAATCGGTCATGGGGCTCCATCTGAGGGCGCGATGAGAAATTTCTCCATCCTGTGCGCCGCTTCTCCGTCCGGATAGTAGGACTCAAGGCGGGCAATTACGCGATAACCGGCGGCGTCGTAAAGGCGGAGGGCTGAACTATTTGTTGAGCGAACCTCAAGGCGCAGGCGGGTGGCACCGTGCAAGAGCGCCTGTTCTTCACAGGCGGAGAGGAGACGGCCGCCCAAGCCGCGGCCCCGGGCGGGGGGGGCAACGGAGATGGAATACAGGCGCGCAATGTCCGAACCCTGCCGGAAAAGCAGCACGGCGGAGGCATCAATCATGCCTTCCGATTCGTGAACGAGGGTGACCGTCTGCCCGGCCAGGAGGCGGCGCCACGTGCGCCGGTCGAACCGGTCGACTTCCGGGAAACCGGCTTCCAGGGCGACAAGGGCGGCGAGATCGCCGGGGCCTGCCTTGCGGATCAAAGGCGCACCATGTCGTCGCGGTGGATGATGGCGGGGCGGCCCTTGTAGCCGAGGAGGGCTTCGGCGTCTTCGGTGCGGCGCCCGGCGATACGCTGGATGTCGGCCGAGGAATAGGCCGTGACGCCCTTGGCGATGGTGCGGCCGGCGGGGTC
>JBGSKU010000039.1:0-3561 GCA_041741055.1 Hyphomonas sp. | reverse complement strand
GAACACGCCACCAGGTGGCTATGGACTTACAACAACCAGCGCCCGAACATGGGCATCGGCGGCATCACCCCCGCCATGAAACTGAAACTTGCCGCGTGAAGTCCAGAAATCCGGCCGCTTAAAAATGGGATGATTACCAGGGCAGCGGTGCCGCCGGCGTCGAAATCGTCACTGCCGCCGGTGGGGCGGCTGGCGGTCGCGCTGGCGGAGGAGGTGAGGGTGGGGCTCTTGCCGAGCAGCGCGAGACGCAGGAGCGCTTCGGTCTCGGCGACAGAATAGTCTGCCCCGCGCAGAACCGGTGAAGCCTTGAGGGCTGTTTCGACGAGGCGTGTCAGTTCCGGGTCGTCAAATCCCGTCCACCAGGCGGGGTTCGGGGCGGCGCTGCCTGGAAGGGCGAGGAAATCCGGGCCGGTCTCGATCAGGGCAGGGCCGGCCACCGGGGCTTCGGGCACACTCGCGCAGCCTGCCAGAACGAGGGCAGCGAACAGGGCTCCCGCAATCGGGACCGTCCGGGCGTTGGAAAACGTTGTCATAGGCCTCGACAGATAGACGGGGAACCTTACCGATCAAGGCAATAAACGCCTTGAGCCCGTTAAGTCCCGCCTGTTCAGCATAAACGCTTTTCCGCGAATTGTCCGTCGCTGGATTCCGAAGGAAATGCGTGTGCGCTTATTTTTCTCGCGAGCAGGCAACCGAAGCGGCTGTACCGGCGCACTTTCCCCTAAGGGTGCCGGAAATCCGGGCTCAAAATCGCCTGGATTGCCGCGCGCGCGGATTCTTCCAGGCGACGTGAAAAGGTTCACAATCCCGTGAACGGATTGTCATGTGACGGAACTAGTGCGGCGCCCATGCCTTTTGGACATGGAGCTGGGAATGAAAATCTCGTCGGTTTTGTTGAATTCGGTCGGCCTTCTGGCGCTCGCCAGCCCGGCTTTCGCGCAGGCCGCGCCGGCGGAGGATGTCGCGCGCATGGAAACGGTGGTCGTGACCGGTACCGCCAAGTCGCGCCAGGATGCGCTGGACCAGAAGCGCGAAGATGACCGCCTGATCGAAGCCCTCGGCGTCGATGAACTCGGCCAGCTGCCGGACAAGAACGTCGGCGAGAGCCTCAACCGCCTGCCGGGTGTGACCATGCTGGTGGAGAAGGGCGAAGGCCGTTACGTCCAGATCCGCGGCGTGGCCGCGAACCTCAACAACGTCACGATCAACGGCGTGCAGATGGGCTCGCCGGAGGCCGAACTCGGCGGGCGCCAGGCGCCGCTCGACATCATCTCCGGCGGCGTGCTGAGCAGCGTGCAGGTCATCAAGACGCCGACGCCGGACATGGATGCCCAGGGCATCGGCGGAACGGTGAACGTCGACACGGCCATGCCGTTCGACCGCGACGACGATTTCTACGGCAACGTGACCGGCCGCGTCGGCTATGAGAGCGTCCGTCCGGAAGAGAATGCCTATGCCGGCCACGATCCCTATGCGCTGGATGCCACGGTGTCCGGCAAGGTGAACGACACGTTCGGCTGGTTGCTGGGCGCTACCTGGTCCGACCGCGAATATGTCTCCACCGGGGTCTATCAGGACGACTGGACCGAGGTTCCCTCCTCGCCGGGCACCTTCCTGCCGGTGAACGTGAAGAACAACTATTACCTGATCGGCCGTGAACGGATCAACCTGAACGGTGCGCTGGAATGGCGCCCGACGGACACGGCGTCCTACTTCCTGCGCGGCTTCTACGGCACGTGGGACGAGTACCAGCACCGCAACCGCTATGAGCAGAACCTGAGCAGCTCCAAGGTCACGATGACTTCGGACAATACCGGCACGCAGACCGCCGACCGTATCCTTGCCAACGTGCGTCTCGAGCAGGCGGACAAGACGGTGGAATCAATCGCTGCCGGCGGCGAGAACATCTTCGACAAGCTGACCGTCGATTACCTGGCGCAGATCAACCGCAATGAACTGTCCGAGCCGAATGACAACTGGGAATGGCGTTCCAGCACGACGGCGGTCGGGCCGAGCACCTTCGTTGTCGGCGGCGATGGCGTGGTGACGATCACGCCCGATGCCGGCTCGCCGGACCGGACGAACCCATCTCTGCTGCCCCTGCGCCGGGTCCGCTTCTTCGAGCAGAACATGCAGGAAGACGCCACGATTGCGCAGGTCAACGCGACGTATGACTTTTCCGAGGCGCTGACGCTGAAGGCCGGTGCGAAGTTTGCCCGCACAGAACGTTCGCTGGATGCCGAGCAGACCGAGTATGCCCCGGCCGGCTCGCCGACGCTGACCCTGGGAAGCGACCCTTCCCTGACGAATGGCGGTTTTGTCAACGACAGCGGTGCGGGCAACGTTCCGAACATCTGGCTCGATATCGACGCCATGAACCGCTACTTTGCGGCCAATCCAGGCCAGTTCACGTTGAACACCGCCTCGACCTTCACGGCCGGACGCGCCTCGGACTACGACCTTACGGAAGACATCTTTGCCGGTTATGTGATGGCGACGCTGGAGCATGGCCCGCTGCAGACCATCGGCGGCGTACGTGTCGAGGCGACCAATGTCGACAGCTCGGGCTACCTGCTTCAAGGCTCGACTTCGGCGGACCGTGTCAATTCGGGCGGCGACTATACCGAAGTGCTTCCGGCGCTTCTGGTCAATTATCGTCCGGACGAGGCCTGGGTTGTTCGCGGCGCCATCACCCGCGCCATGGGGCGCCCGGGATACGACGCCATCGCCCCGCGCTCAACCTATGGCGAGAACGGTGCCATCGGTACACTGAGCATCGGAAACCCCGATCTCGTGGCGCGCAAGTCCTGGAATTATGATGCGTCGGTGGAATGGTATCCGACAGCGCTGACGGCGCTGTCCGTGTCGGTGTTCTACAAGGACATCTCGGACGAACTGACCAGCGACACCGTCTCCTACTCCACACAAACCGACATGCAGGCGGCTCTCGCTGCGCGCGGCATCTCGGGCATCGACACGTCGGGCCTGACGCGCCTCGACATCGGCACGACGATCAACGCCGGCTCCGCCACGCTGAAAGGTCTCGAACTGAACGCGCAAACCCAGTTCAGCTTCCTGCCGGGCTGGCTCGACGGGCTGGGCGCGTCGGCGACGCTGACACTGGTGGACGGCGAGGTGGAACTGGCGGACGGCACGACCGCGCCGCTGGAGGGTCAGGCCGAACAGACCTACGCCTTCACGGCCTTCTACCAGAAAGGCCCATTCGACCTGTCGGCGAGCTATGCCTACAATGACAGCTACCTGACCGACAACAATGCCGACCCGAACTTCCGTCTCGACCAGGGCTCGTTCGGCCGCTGGGATGCGAAAGCCTCGTATGCGATCAACGACCGGTTCAAGATCTTCGCAGAAGGTGTGAACCTCAACAACGAGCCGACCACCGAGTTCCAGGGCGGCAACGAGGCCTACAACACGGAATATGAGTATGTCGGACGCACTTTCTACGTCGGCGCCAGTGTCGGCTTCTGATCATGTCTTCCGGCGGTGGGCCTCGGGGCTCGCCGCCGGGCTGCTGCTGGCGGCGTGCACGCATGCACCGGT
>JBGSKU010000038.1:0-6677 GCA_041741055.1 Hyphomonas sp. | reverse complement strand
GCAATCGCCGATGGGGGAGGCCCGGAAGCGAGGGCACAGATCGTGTCCTGCGCGCCCATGTGTGCGACCCTAGTTCTTCATCGCTTCGAAGAACTCGTCGTTGGTCTTCGTCTGGCGCAGCTTGTCGATCAGGAAGTCGATTGCGTCCGAGGTACCCATCGGTCCCAGGATGCGGCGAAGGATGTAGATCTTCGACAGCTGGTCCTGCGGTGTGATGAGTTCTTCTTTCCGCGTACCGGACTTCATGATGTCGAGCGCGGGGAAGGTGCGCTTGTCGGCAATCTTCCGGTCGAGCACGATTTCCGAGTTACCGGTGCCCTTGAACTCCTCGAAGATGACTTCGTCCATCCGGCTGCCGGTATCGATCAGGGCCGTGGCGACAATGGTCAGCGATCCGCCGTTTTCGACGTTGCGGGCGGCGCCGAAGAAGCGCTTCGGGCGTTGCAGGGCGTTGGCATCGACACCACCGGTCAGCACCTTGCCGGAGGAGGGGACAGTCGTGTTGTAAGCACGGCCGAGACGCGTGATCGAGTCGAGCAGGATGACGACGTCCCGCTTGTGCTCGTCGAGGCGTTTGGCTTTCTCGATCACCATTTCGGCGACCTGGACGTGGCGGGTCGCCGGCTCGTCGAAGGTGGAGGCAATGACCTCACCCTTCACTGTGCGGCGCATGTCGGTCACTTCCTCCGGGCGCTCGTCGATCAGGAGGACGATCAGGTAGCACTCGGGATGGTTCTCTTCGATCGCCGACGCGATGTTCTGCATCAGGACCGTCTTACCGGTGCGGGGCGGCGCAACGATCAGGGCGCGCTGGCCTTTGCCGATCGGGGCGACGATGTCGATGACCCGGCCCGAACGATCCTTCTTGGTCGGATCGCGGCTTTCCATTTTCAGGCGGCGGTCCGGATAGAGCGGCGTCAGGTTGTCGAAGTGGACTTTCTTGTTGGCCTTGTCCGGATCCTCGAAATTGATCCGGCTGACATCGGTCAGGGCGAAATAGCGCTCGGCATCCTGCGGCGCCTGGATCGGGCCCTCGACCGTGTCGCCGGTGCGGATATTGGCCTTCTTGAGGACTTCCGGGCTGACGTAAATGTCGTCAGGGCCGGGCAGGTAGTTCGATTCCGGTGAGCGCAGGAAGCCGAAGCCATCGACCAGAACTTCCAGCACGCCCTGCCCTGTGATCTCGACTTCGCTGTCCGCCAGCTCCTTCAGGATCGCGAACAGCATGTCCTGGGTTCGCATTGAGGATGCATTCTCGACCTCAAGCTCCTCGGCGTAGAGCAGAAGCTCTTCGGGGGTTTTTGCTTTGAGTTCGCGCAGCGTGACGCTGGTAAGGTTGTCGAGCATCGAGGAAGCCATTCGGAGCGGTCCGGATTTTGGATCTAGCAAGGGGGGGTGCCGGTCAGGGGAAAAGAGGTGGCGCCACGAGGAATGGGCGCACCGGCATGCGCCTCTCATCGCCAATTTGTCTCAAAAGGTCAAGCCGGAAAGGATGGCCGGTCAGAACGGCCGGACGATCACCAGGATCACGACACCGATCATCAGGATGAAAGGCACTTCGTTCAGCATGCGCAGGGTCCGCGCCTGGACCGTGCCTGTCACCGCATCCACCCGTTTGCCGAGCGTGATGAAGTAGCCATGCAGGCCGCTGATTCCGAGCACCAGAAGCAGTTTGGCGTGAAACCAGGGCTGGAGGTACAATTGCCCGCCGCCGGCATAATCCAGGTACACCATCAGGATCCCGAATACCCAGACAAGTATGATACTTGGATTCAGGATGATCCGTTTCAGCCGGTTCGATGCATCTTTCATCGTTTCGAACAGGGGTTCGCCCGGGCGGCTGGACAATTGGTGGATCTTGTAGCGCGGATAGACCAGAAGTCCGGCCATAAGCGCGACCACGAAGATGATGTGGGCGGCCTTCGCCCAGAGATAAATATCCACGCAGGCCCCCTCAGACTGCTGTTTCGTTGACCCGTTCGCCGGCCTTCTGATGTGTGACGGCATGCGGGCAGCCCGTCCAGTCCGATGGGCACAGCCGTCCGCCGGCGCAGGAGCGAAGCGGGCCTTTCATGTCCAGCGCGGCGAGCGTCTCTTGGGTGAGGGTCTGGATGAAACCTTCATGCACACCGAGCGCTTCGACGCGGGTATAGCTCGCAGCGCCGTGCCCTTCCGCGAGCAGGCGATACTCTTCGCCAAGTTCTACCAGCGTCTCGATATGCTCGGACACGAAGGCAATCGGCGCGATCAGGATGTTCTTTCCGGCTTTCGCCGCACGTTCGACTTCCAGGTCAGTCGCCGGGCCGATCCACTTCAACGGTCCGACGCGCGACTGGTAACAGGGGATGACCTCCCATTCCGCTGGCACCCGGCCGGCGATCATTTCAGCCAGCGCCTCGCATTGCCACTGGTAGGGATCGCCATCCTTTACCACCTGCTCGGGCAGGCCATGTGCGGAAAGGAGCAGCGTGACCTGCTCTGGTGAGCCTGCCCGGCTGTGAGCCAGGTGGATCTTGTCGACATGCGCAGCGACGAAATTCTCTTCGAAGGGATAGCAACAGACCGTTCGGGTTGGCCCGCGATAAGCTTTCTTCCAGGCATCCAGCGACGAACCGGTCGTGGTCGTCGAGAACTGGGGATAAAGCGGCAGCAGTACCACTTCATCCGCCTTCCAGCGTTTGACGTCGGCGGCCGCTTCTTCGGTGAACGGGTGCCAGTAGCGCATCGCAATGAAGCATTTCACGTCATCGCCGGGCAGTGCCTTCGACAATTCCGCTTCCAGTGCGCGGGCCTGTGCTTCGGTTTCGCGGAGCAGGGGAGAACCTCCGCCGGCATCCATCATCGCATAGTTCTTTATCACCGCCGGCGCGCGGGTGCGCGAAATCAGGCGCGCCAGAAACCAGCGGATCGGCAGGGGTGCGCGGATGATGGCCGCATCCCGGAACAGGTTCTGCAGGAAGGGCTGCACCGAAGCCGGTTTGTCGGGACCGCCGAGATTGAACAATACGACGGCGATTTTGCGGCCCATGCGCGGCTTTATCCTTTTCGAATCCGGTCCAGAACACGCTCGACATTGGCGATCGGTGTTTCGGGCCTGACCCCGTGACCAAGATTGAAGATATGGGGCCGCCCCCGGTAGGCGTCCAGAAGTTGATCCACCCGTGCGTCAAGACGCCCGCCGCCTTCGATCAGGAGGAGGGGATCAAGATGGCCCTGAACAGGGAAGTTTGCCGGCAGCGTGCTGTTGATGAATTTCGGGGACGCGGCGGTATCCAGACCGACGCCGGTCACGCCTGTCGCCTTCACATAGTCGGGCACCATCACGCCAGCGCCGCGCGGGAAGCCGATAATCGGAACCGTAACGCCCATGCCGCGCAGCCGGTCGACCAGCTTTTTCGTCGGCGCAATGATGACTTCCTCGAAGATATTATCCGGCAGGCCCTCCGCCCAGCTGTCGAACAACATCAGCGCGTCGGCGCCGGCTTCCACCTGGCGGGCGAGGTAGTGCGCTGTCGCCTCTCCGACGAGATCCATGGCTTCGGCAAGATCTGCCGGACGGCCATGTGCCCAACGCCAGGCTGCGGATTTGTCGGTCTTGCCCCGACCTTCGACAGCATAAAGCGTCACCGTCCAAGGCGAACCCGCAAAACCCATGAGGGTTGTTTCCCGCGGCAAGGCGACTTTGACCCGCGCGACTGTTTCATAGACAGGTGACAGTTTGTCTGCCGCAGCTTCCGGTTTGATCCTCCGCAGATCCGACGGCTGAGAAATCTCTTCCACCAGCGGGCCTTCACCCTTCTCGAACCGCACGCCGAGACCCATCGCATCAAGGATCAGGAGGATGTCGGCAAACAGGATCGCTGCATCCATGCCGTAGCGGCGGATGGGCTGGAGCGTCGCTTCGGCGGCGAGGGACGGCGTGTAGCAGAAGTCGAGGAAATCCCGCGCCTGCGCCCTGGTCTCCAGGTATTCCGGAAGATGCCTGCCAGCCTGCCGCATCATCCAGACCGGGGGAGGTGACACGGCCTGACCCGCCAGAACGTCCAGTATTTTCTTTCCGCTTCCGCCCGCCATGCAGTCCCCCCTTCAAACCTCAAATCAACCCAGCCCGTCAGGGCGCTTATCATTATGATGGTGCGAATAGGTTGGAGAGCGCAGTTTCACCGCCTTTGTCCACCAAAATCCACAAGTGAGTCACAGGAGTTGCTCGCCTGGGAGGCGAGGAGAATCTTCACGAGTCTCAAAGTTAACGGGGTGTTAACGGGCCCCTCGGAATCACAGCGCGGAACAAGACGCGATCATCCGGAGTCGATTCCTTCCAACTGTGGAAAGCGTGTGAGTCCCTGTGCAGTGAGCGGTTTTTCACAGGCGAGTCACAACCCTTGTGCAAATCGAGAAGCCCCGGCAAGAGAAACGCATGACCCGGCCGACCCGACCCGCTATCTATTTCAACGTCCATCTCGTGTCGGACTCGACCGGAGAGACGCTGAACGCCGTTCAACGCGCGGCCTGTGCCCAGTTCGAAAACATCCAGCCGCTGGAACACAATTACTACCTTGTGCGCTCAGAACGCCAGCTCGAACGCGTGACCCGCGAAATCGAAGCCGCGCCGGGTGTCGTCTGGTACACGATCTCGGACAGCGTGCTGCGGGCGCGGCTGGAAGCATTTTGCCGTGAGCGGAGCATTCCCACGCTGCCGGTGCTCGACCCCTCGATCGCCATGCTGGGGCGCCATCTCGGCATTTCCGCGAACAACCGGGTCGCCGGTCAGCATGCGATGGACGAAGACTATTTCGAGCGGATGGAAGCGATCAATTTCACGCTCGCCCATGATGACGGCCAGAATGTCGACAGCCTGATCGGCGCCGATGTCATCCTTCTGGGTGTCAGCCGGACATCCAAGACGCCGACCTGTGTCTATCTCGCCAACCGCAAGGTGCGCGCTGGAAACATTCCGCTGGTGCCAGGTGTCGCACTGCCGGACTTCATCGAGAAGATGGGCGACAAAGGCCCGCTCGTCGTTGGCCTCAAGATTTCGGCGGAGCGTCTCGTGCAGATCCGGCGTCAGCGGCTGCTGTCGCTGAACCAGGATGATGCGGGCGATTATGCGGACGAGGAAGCCGTGCGTGACGAGATCACCCAGGCGAACCGCCTGTTCCAGCGCAATCAGTGGAAAACCATCGACGTGTCCCGCCGGTCGGTCGAGGAAACGGCGGCAGCGATCCTGAACCTGCTCAGCGAGCGCCGGGGCTACCTATGACGCCGCGTGTCATTCTCGCCTCCGGCAGCGCCAGCCGCCGCGCCGTGCTCGCCGCGGCCGGCGTCACGGCTGAAGCCGTTGCGCCCAATGTCGACGAGGAATCCTTCCGCACCGCGATGCGCGCAGACGGTCTGAAGGTACGCGATCAGGCGATGCGCCTTGCCGAACTGAAAGCCGTGCGCGTGTCCCAGTCCAAGGAGGGCCTGGTGATCGGCGGGGACCAGATGCTCGCCCTCGAAGACGAAGCTTTCGACAAGCCGCGCGACCTAGCGGACGCAAGGAACCACCTGGTCCGGCTGTCGGGAAAGACCCACACGCTGGAAACCGCCATCGTGGTCTGTGAAGGCGGCATCCCGGTCTGGCGTCATCTGGCGCGGCCGAAATTGACCATGCGTCCTCTGTCGCCGGACTTCATCGATTCATATGTTGAAAGCTGTGGCGAAAAACTGCTCGCCACCGTCGGTGCCTACCAGCTGGAAGGCCTTGGCGCGCAGCTCTTCACCCGGATCGAGGGGGATTACTTTTCGGTCCTGGGCCTGCCGCTGCTGCCGCTGCTTGATTATCTCCGTGTCCGGAAGGTGCTCGCCCAATGAAACGCCTGCTCGGTGTCATCGGAGATCCGGTCGCGCATTCGCTTTCACCTTACATCCACAATCAGTGGCTTCGCGAGAACGAGATCGATGCGGTCTATGCCGCGCTGGAAGTCAAACCGGCCGAGCTCCAAACCGCGCTGGGGTCTCTGCGCGCGCATGGCGCGCTGGGTCTCAACGTTACCCTTCCGCACAAGGAAGCCGTGCTGAAATTGGCGGCCGAGGCAGGTGACACCGCGCGCCGGATTGGTGCAGCCAACACGCTGGTGCCCGTACCGGAGGGCGCGTGGCGCGCCGAGAATACCGATGCGCCGGGCTTCGCCCTGACGCTTGATTACGGCGACATACCGGTCGAAGGCCGCGAGGTTTTCCTTCTCGGGGCAGGGGGATCGGCGCGCGCCGTGGCCGACGTGCTGACACGCCGCGGCGCTCGTCTCACCATCTGCAACCGGACGATTGCCCGCGCCGAAGCGCTGGCATTGGATCTCGCGCCCGCTGCGCGGATCCTGACGCTGGATGACGGGCTTGCGCAACTGACCAAGGCGAGCCTCGTAATCAATACGTTGAGCCTCGGCCATAGCGGCGGCGTGCTTTTGCTGCCGGCCGCAAATGGCGGCATCTTCTACGATATCAGTTATGGAAAAGGCGCCGCTGCCAGTCTCGCTGAGGCCAGCCGCAAGGGCTGGCGAACGCTGGACGGTCTCGGCATGTTGGTGGCGCAGGCCGCGCTCAGTTTCGAGCACTGGTTCGGTTTGATGCCAGACCTTGCCGCCGCTCATGCCCGCGCACGGGCCTTGGTCGAGGCTGTCCAATGATCATCCTTGGAC
>JBGSKU010000037.1:0-2918 GCA_041741055.1 Hyphomonas sp. | reverse complement strand
CGCCTCGCTCGACACGCTTGATCGCCTTCAGTTTGTAAGCCGTCGGAAACTGACGGTTCTTTCCTCTTGCTGCCACAGGTCATCCTCGAAATGCCTGTCACTGAGATTATCGTGTCTCACTTGAGGGGTGCAGTCCAGTGCTGAACTGTAATGGGCCCGTGTGTAATACGTAATGGGATGAAAAGTGTCAGGTCGGGCTCCGCTCGACACTCGATCAACTCGTCACGGTCCAGGGATCGATCACCGTCAGACCCGCGGCATTGAACGCACGCGTGTCGCGCGATGCGACGACGAACCCGTGCGCTGCGGCGATCGCGGCGATATAGCCGTCGGGCGTGGGGAAGCCCTTTCCGGTCGCGCGTGCCTTGACGGCGAGATCGGCATAGCGCCGCGCCGCTGATGTATCGAACGGCAGGATGCGGGCGGCGAACAGGTCCAGTACGTCGTTGAGCGCGGCGGCCAGGGCGTCCTTGCGCTTGCCGGCTGGCAAAGCACCGATGCCGAAGAGAAGTTCGGCCACGGTGATGCTGGAGAGAAACAGCGTCTCGTTGACTTGCGCATCGAGCCAGGCGCGCACGCGAGGATGCGGTTCGCGCGTCATCGCCTCGGAGACGACATTGGTGTCGAGCAGGATCATTCAAAGCGCCAGGTCATTCAAGATTGATCGGCTCTGCGGGATGCGTATCGCGGACCTGTTCGAGGGCCTCGATATCGGCATTGGTGAGACCGTATTTCTTTCCTATCTCCGACAAGGCGGTGCCGAGCAGCAAGCGGCCTTCGGGAAGCACGGCGGCCTCCAGAATGGCGCGCATTTCCGCTTCCGCGCTGCGATTGTGCTGCGCCGCGCGGACCTTCAGGGCGCGATGCGCCTCCTCTGAGAGGTTGCGGATGGTGACAGCGGCCATGATAGCGTCCTCCTTGGAATGACTGCGACGCTATCAGGATAGGGAAAGTGATAGCATTCTTCAAGGGTGATGCGGCCGTCGGCAGGATGGCGTATCCAGATACCTCCAGGCGGGATTTTTCTACTTTGCATGGGGTTGTTTTCGATATTTTGGCTGGAAGGTCGCGTCGGCCATCCAGCCATGCGGCCGGGACGCTAATCGACCGGGACGCCGTTCGGTCCGCGCGTGATCACCCTGGCGTGGGCAGACCGTGCCCTGAGATGGGCGTTCGGCGCCACCACGTCGGTGGCAAGGCCGATCCGTTCCAGGAATCGGATCGTCAGCCAGGTGTTGTCCATCTCCCACCAGCGATGGCCGTGGCGGGCCGAGCGCGGATCGGCGTGGTGGTTGTTGTGCCAGCCCTCGCCGTTGGAGATCAAGCCGACGACGAGGTTGTTGCGGCTGTCCTCGTCGGTCTCGTAGTTCCGGTAACCCCACACATGGGTCACCGAATTGATCGCCCAGGTGATGTGCCAGACCAGCACCGTGCGGACGAAGACGCCGAACATCAGGATGCTCAGTCCGGTCTTCGCCGCATCCGCCGACCCCGACCCCGACAGAAACGCGACGGCGAAGCCTGCGCCGAAGAACAGCGGCATCTGCAGCAAGTTGATCCACACCAGCCAGCCATGGCGTTCGAGCGCGACATAGAAGCGGTCGCGCAGGATGTCCTTGGCGTAGCGTTCGTAGATTCCCAGCCGCGCCAGCTCCGGCTGGTGCACCAGGATCCATCCGATATGAGCCCAGAAGAAGCCGGCCAGCGGGCTGTGCGGATCGGGCTGCTCGTCGGAGAATTGATGGTGCCGGCGGTGGATGGCAACCCAGCGCGCCGGCGTTTCCTGCAGGCAGGACATCGCGACGACGACCATGGCGTGCTCGAGCCATTTGGGACATTTCAGGCCGCGATGGGTGAGCAGCCGGTGGTAGCAGAGGTTGATGCCGAACAGCCCGCACAGATGGGTGCCGAGGATCGCCACGATCAGGCCGCTCCAGCTGAAATAGCCGGGCATGAACGCCAGCAGCGCGACGGCATGCCAGGCGCCGATCACGATGACATAGGGCCAGTTGAGCTTGAACGGGAGCACGCCTGCGGGCAGCGGGATCCGCGGACCGGCGGGGGCTGCGGCAGGGGCTGTGGGGTCGAGGACCGCAATTCTTGCGGTCGGCCTGGGGGCGGACGTCATGCCGGAGTAGGTTCCATTTCGTTGGGGGCTTGCTGAACAGCGTTACAGCGGCTGATTCCTCTTATACGCATCGCGCCTGCTTCGGCTCGCAAAATCTGAGGCTATTTGACGCTGCTTTCTTGAGAAAAATAGCTTTGGAATCAGTTTCATAACGGCCGGCGAGGGCGGACTGCACGGCATGGCGGCGGTCGATTGACATCCGGCCACGCGATGGCTTAGAAACCGCCCTGTCCCGGGCGGCTGGCCGCTGGCGGGATGAATCCCATTTTGCCGCTTTCGGGTAGCTCAGGTTCGGCCTTCAACACGGCCTTTCAAAGCATCAGGATTGTCCCATGAAGGTCCGTAACTCGTTGAAATCGCTGCGCGGTCGTCACCGCAACAACCGTCTGGTCCGCCGCAAGGGCCGGGTCTACGTGATCAACAAGGTGCAGCGCCGCTTCAAGGCCCGTCAGGGCTGAGCCGCACCCGCCGCCCTCGCTTCCTTCACAGGTCTTTGACGACGTGCTGCTTTGCAGCGCGATGTTGCGCGTCTAGACTTGGCCCATGGCCTTGAGATTCCCGGGCACCGCCGACTTCCGGATCGCGATCGTCCTCGCCGCGGCGGTGACGGCCGTGCCTGCCGCGGCCTTCGCCCAGAACGACCCCAGGGTCATCCCTCCGCCGAAGAGCCAGAAAAAGCTGCCGGAACCGCCGAGCAAGCTTCCCAGGGTCGGCGCCGACCGAACGCGCGGACTGGATTTCCTGTTCGGCGCGCTGAAGGCCGCGCCCGATCCGGCCAGCGCCAGGCATG
>JBGSKU010000036.1:0-3496 GCA_041741055.1 Hyphomonas sp. | reverse complement strand
GTCGTGGCTGATGGCGGAGGCGATGACCATCAGCAGGCCGGCTGCCGTCGACAGGGCCGCTGCCAGACCGCCGGCGACGACGAGGCCGATCACCCAGTCCGGCAACCTGGCGATCTCGGGATTGGCAAGCACGGCAATGTCGTTGTTGATCGTGACCTCGTTCTCCACACCATCCGGCGCGGCCGGGCCGCGGATCTGCATCTTGCCGTCGCCGTTCTTGTCATCGAAGGCGACAAGCTTCGTGATCTCCCAGTTCTCGAACCAGGCGGGTGAAGCACGCTCGCCGGCCGCTTCGAGCGCCGCAGCCTTGGCGGCATAGTCCTCGCCGGGCGCGACATAGGTCGTTTCGTTGACGGTGCTGATGACGTTGAGGCGCGAGAACGCGCCGACGGCGGGTGCCACGGTGTAGAGCAGCGCAATGAAGACCAGTGCCCAGCCCGCCGACAGGCGCGCATCGGCGGCGCGCGGCACGGTGAAGAAGCGGATGATCACGTGCGGCAGGCCGGCCGTGCCGAACATCAGCGCGGCGGTGATGCAGAAAATATCGAAGTTCGACTTTGTGGACGAAAGATAGCTGGTGAAGCCGAGATCCTGCACCGTCTGGTCGAGCTTGTGCAGCATGGAGATTTCTTCGCCCTTGAGGTTCGACAGGAAGCCCAGTTGCGGCACAGGATTTCCGGTGAGCATCAGCGAGATGAAAATGGCCGGCACCGTGTAGGCGAAGATCAGAACCACGTACTGCGCCACCTGCGTGTAGGTGACGCCCTTCATGCCGCCGAGCACGGCATACACGAACACGATGCCCATACCGGCGAAGATGCCGGTGTTGAAATCCACGCCCAGGAAGCGCGAGAAGGCGATGCCGACGCCGGACATCTGGCCGGCGATGTAGGTGAAAGAAACAAACAGGGCGCAGATCACCGCAACGATCCGGGCGGCGCCAGAATAGTATCGGTCGCCGACAAAGTCCGGCACCATGAACTTGCCGAACTCGCGCAGGAAGGGCGCCAGCAGCAGCGCCAGCAGAACATAGCCGCCCGTCCAGCCCATCAGGTAGACCGAGCCGCCATAGCCCATGCCGGCGATCAGGCCTGCAATGGACAGGAAGGAGGCCGCACTCATCCAGTCTGCTGCGGTCGCCATGCCGTTGACGACCGGGTGCACGCCGTGGCCTGCGACGTAGAAGTCATTTGTGGATCCGGCCCGGGCCCAGATGGCAATGCCGATATAGGTGGCGAAGGTCGCAGCGACCCAGAAGATGGTCCAATCCATGCCTCAGCCCTCGATCCGGTATTTCTTCTCGAGCCGGTTCATGGCGGCGCAGTAATAGAAGATCAGGATCACGAAGACGTAGATCGAGCCATTCTGCGCGAACCAGAACCCGAGCGGCGCGCCGCCAATGTGGAACTGGTCGAGGAAGCCGCGCAACAGGATGCCCGCACCGAACGACACGGCAAACCAGATCGCCAGCAGCGTCAGCGTAAGCCGGATGACTTCCGGCCAATAGGCCCGGCGGTCGGGCGGTGTGATCTCTTCAGCCAAGTGTCGCTCCCTCTCCCATTTCTGTTTTGCGCCACCCTAACGCTTCGTCCCACGAAAGGAAGACATGGCGACAATCCGGCCAAATGACGTGGACGTTCTTGCCTGACAGGCTGGAACACCCGAAAAAGGCGCGTGGAGGAATACAAATGTTCAACAATACGGAATGGCTGAGCCAGGTGCGCGAGGACGTGATCGACCCTGCCCGAGAGATCGTGGACCCGCACCACCATCTCTGGCCGAAGCCGCACCTCTCTTATGACCTGGAGGAACTCTGGTCGGACACGCAGGATGGACACAATGTGGTGCAGACCGTGTTCATGGAATGCGGCGCCTCCTATCGCAAGGACGGCCCGGACCACCTGAAGCCGGTTGGCGAGACGGCGTTCATTGCCGATGCCTCGGCGCGGGCCGCGAAGGACAAGTCGAAAGCGCAGATCGCAGCGCTGGTGGCCCACGCGGACCTGCGGTTGCCCAATCTCGACGAAGTGCTGGATGCACACGCGGCGGCCGCGAACGGACTGTTCCGCGGCATCCGGCATGCCGGCTCCTTCGAGCCTGACAAGAGTGTGCCCCTGTCAATCCCCGGACGCGGACCCGCCGGCCTGTGTGCCGATCCGGACTTCCGGCGCGGCGTGGCGCGTCTCGGTGCGCGTGGACTGACCTTCGACACATGGATCTACCATCACCAGCTGCCGGACTATGCCGCCCTGGCCCGCGCCGTGCCTGGCACGGTGATGATCCTCGACCATTTCGGCACGCCGCTCGGTGTCGGCAAATATGCCGGCAAACGCGCGGACATCTTCGAGAAGTGGAAGGACGATATCGCCGCCGTGGCGGAGAACAAGAACGTCCATGCCAAACTCGGCGGGCTTGCAATGCCGGACAACGGCTTTGGCTGGAACGGGCGCGACAAACCTCCGACATCGGACGAGTTCGCCGAAGTTCAGGCGCCCTGGTATCACCACGCAATCAAGGTCTTCGGACCCGAGCGCTGCATGTTCGAAAGCAACTTCCCGGTCGACCGGCTCTCGCTCAGCTACCGCACGCTCTGGAACGGTCTGAAGAAGATCGCAGCCGGCTATCCAGAGCCGGCCAAAGCCGCGATGTTCAGCGGGACAGCGAGGAAGGTGTACAAACTGTGAGTGATCTGAAGCCCCTGCCCACCCAACCCGAAGACGTGCCCTGGCCGACAGCGGAATGGCCGGCCGGCGAACTGCCCGACCGCGTGGCGGCGAAGCTCACGCCGTTACTGGAACTTGCCTTCAGCGATCCGGCGCCTGCCTCAATGGGCGAGACGCACGGCTTCCTGGCGGTGCAGGGTGGACGCGTTGTCGCCGAACGCTACTGGCGCGATCACGACCCGGACACGACGCATCATTCCTGGTCGCAGGCCAAGAGCATGACCCAGGCGCTGATCGGCATCCTCATGCGCGAAGGCAAGATCGATATCCACGCGCCCGCCGATGTGCCGGAATGGCAGGGCACGGATGATCCGCGCCGCGCCATCACGCTGGACCAGTTGCTGCGCATGTCCAGCGGGCTGAAATTTGCGGAAGATTATGTCGATGCGGGCGTGTCGGATGTGATCGAGATGCTGTTCGGCTCCGGCAAGGATGACGTGGCCGCCTATGCGGCCAAATCGCCGCTGGTGCACCCGCCCGGCACGGTCTGGAGCTATTCGAGCGGCACGACGAATATCGTCACGCGCTGCGCCGCCCGCGCGCTGGGCGCATCGGGGCCGGCCTTCCGGGACTTCATGCTGCGCGAATTGTTCGATGCCATCGGCATGGCGTCGGCCACGCCGAAATTCGACGCGTCCGGCACGTTCATCGGCTCGTCCTTCTGCTATTGCACGGTGCGGGACTTTGCGCGGTTCGGCCTGCTCTACCTGCGCGGCGGCGTGTGGGACGGGCGGCGCATCCTGCCGGAGGGCTGGGTGGACTATGCCCGCACG
>JBGSKU010000035.1:0-15168 GCA_041741055.1 Hyphomonas sp. | reverse complement strand
ACTGCGAGCCCGTCCGGCTGGCGGCCAAGGCTGCCGCCGAGCGGCGCTATCGATCGGCCGTGGCACGGGCGGTCTCACGCGGCTTCTCCTATGCTCCGGCAGACGAGCTTCCGGTGCTGTTGTCCATGGAGGAGATGATCCGGCGCATCAGCGCGGTTGACCGGATCGACACCGGCGATACGCGCCTGGCGGTCAAGGCCGAGGCTCTTCTGGGCGGGGTAAAGCGGCCCGGCGTGCGCCTGAGAGAGTCCTTCGAGACCTATTGCGAACACATCGCCATTGGCGAGATCCTGAACAAGTCGACCAACCAGACGCGGCTCTGGCGGAAGACCAAGCAGCGCGCGGTCAGCTATTTCATCGATGTTGTCGGGGACCTGCCTATCGAGGAGATCACCCGCCAGCAGGCGCTGGAGTTCTACAACTGGTGGGCGGAGTGGGTTAAGGCGCCGAGGGCGCCAGCCCTTTAATCTTGCCTTGCAGGTCCGCACGCCTATTCCTTGCGAGCGTTTGCGAGATCACAATCTGTGATCCTCGCCCGCCCGTCCGTTGTGGATGTCGCGCAGGGCGTGACTTCCATTCCGAATCAGACGCTCCTGAATTCCGGATTGGACGGAGCGAGATTCCAGATCGGACGATGAGCAATGCAGGATCAGTCTAAGCCCAAAGCGCGCCACGCCGAGCCGCGTGTGCGGGGCGCGCTCAGCGATACCCGCATCGTTGCACTGGTGGGTCCGCGCCAGTCGGGCAAGACAACACTGGCGCGCAAGATCGCCGCCGACCGGAAGATGAGCTTCATCACGCTTGATGACGAACAGTTCCGGCAGTTTGCGAATGACGATCCTGGCGGCTTCATGCGCGGCCTTGAGCATGCGGTGATTGATGAAGTGCAGCGCGCGCCGGGCCTCATTCTGGCGCTCAAGCGCGCTGTCGATGAAGACCCACGCCCGGGGCGTTTTCTGATTACGGGCTCTGTGGATCTCTTCAAGGGCACCATCTCGCCGGATTCCCTTGCCGGCCGTGTGGAGACGATCGAACTCCTGCCCTTCAGCCAGTCAGAGATTGAACGGCAGGCCGCGCCCCGATTTCTCGACAGGGCCTTCGAGGCCGATTTCCCCGCCCTCATGGAAACCGGGCGCACGCCCGATCTCGTCGCGCGAGTGCTGGCAGGCGGCTATCCGGAAGCCCTCGCGCGGAGCGATCCGCAGCGCCGCCAGACCTGGCTGCGCACCTATGCCCGCGCACTTGCAACACGCGATGTCGCCGAGATTTCATCTGTGTCCAAGACGGATGAACTTTCGCGGCTTCTTGACCGTGCTGCTCTGTCATCGGGCGAACTTCTCAATCTCTCTTCTCTGGCTTCGCCGCTCGGCGTGGACGCCAAAACGATTGATCGCTGGCTGACCTTGCTGGAACAGATGTTCGTTCTCCGGCGTGTGCGGGCCTGGCACCGCAATGACCTCAAGCGTTTGGTCAAGACGCCGAAGCTCCACTTCCTCGATACTGGCCTTCTTGCGGCGCTGCGACGGGTCGGAGAAAGCGACATTCAGTCTAACCGAAACCGGCTCGGAACGCTGCTCGAAGGGTTTGTCTATTCAGAGCTTGAGAAACAGTCGGCGCTGTCGCCCGATACGGCCCAGATCAGCCACTACCGGGACAAGGACAAGGTCGAGGTCGATTTCGTCCTGGAGCGTGAGCGCCGCCTCGTCGGAATTGAGGTCAAGGCAGCCGCCACTGTGAAGACAGACGACACGCGCGGCCTGAAGCGCCTGCAGGAAGCGGCAGGTGGGGCGTTTGCATGCGGCATCATCCTGCATGATGGCGAGCGCATTCAGCGCATCGGAGACCGGTTGTTCGCCATGCCGGTCAGTCAGCTCTGGGCGTAAGTCAGCGCTTACGCCTGGTGCCAGATTAACCCGAATGAAAGCAGGGCGTTACCGGAAATCCGTGCACCGCAACGTTGTGCAACGGGCGCCAATTTTCCAGTGTGCAGACAAGGCGTTACGTACCCGCTGGTGCATGAGCTTCAATCTTGCCCGTTCGGGTTCGCTGTCTGATCCCATGCCGCCAATTGCCGAAACACCCTCGCCAGCTGCGCGAGCCAGTGTTGCGCTGCCTTCTCGGCATTCGGGCCGGTGTCGCCGGCTTTGCGCCCGGTCAAGGGCGCGTGGAACACGCGCCGCGAAGCGGACAAAGCCCCTTGACCGGGCGCAAAACCGGCCAGGAAGATCACCATGGCCCAAATGGCATTTCATGCCATTGGGCCTGAAGGAACAGCCTTTTTGCTTTCCCGCACGTTCGGCGCCACATGACCAACATCCACAAACACCGACGACGGCGCGAGCCCCAGCTCCTTTTGGAAACGAAGGACGTTGCGCAACACTTGCGATCCAGAATGTGTAACAAATCTCGTCGAGGAGTCCTTTAGAGCATTGAAAAGTAATACTTTAATGAGAATTTCCGAGCCGTCTACCCGCTCCAGTCCGCCCCCGGCATTCCAGCTACAGAGTCCAAACGCGCGCCCGTCGTGAGCTGACGCCTTCGAGGTCCAGATTGGTCGTGATGTCATATTCGGCGAGCGGCTGGACGGTGTCTTTCGGGGCGTAGGCCCGGCCGGGATCGCCGAGATACACGAGCGTGCCTTGCGCCTTTGCGGCTGCCAACCAACCGAGGAAGCGCTGCGCCATCTGTTTCTGATAGAAGATGTCCCCGGCGAGAATGACATCCACGTCGGGCGGCGGCGCGTCCATCAGGTTCCCGCCGCGCCAGCAGATCTGCACGCCATTCGCCTCGGCATTCAGCGACACCGCTGCTTGGCACAGCGGGTCGATGTCGTTGGCCAACACTTCGGCCGCGTCGGCCCAGGCGGCAGCCACTGCGATCAGTCCGCCGCCTGCGGCGATGTCGAGGACGCGCTTGCCCGTAACGAGGTCCGGCCGGGCCAGAATCAGACGCGCCACCGCCTGACCGCCCGCCCAGGGAAAGGCCCAGAAGGGCGGCTCGAGTCCCTGACGCTCCAGATCGGCTTCGGTTGCGGTCCAGATCGGCGTGATTTCATCAGCCTGCCAGACCTGCATCTGGCGCCGAATGCCATCGCGGACGAAGTCCAGACCGTCCACACGCTCCAGACGCGTATTGGTCCTTATGAAACTGCGCATCGCCTCCAGATCCGCAGGTACGGGCGGGCGCGGTATCCGGTCTGACTCTGCCTTGTGATCCGTCATCAGGCGCCCGCCTTACCATCTTCCGCTCAACAGGCGAGTAAGATTTACAAAACCGTCAGACAGTTGCGCTTGAGCGCGGTTCAGGCTTGTCTGGGGGCGGTGTCAATTGCGCCAGGGACCTTCATGCTCGCACCGATCCTCGAGAGCTCGACCTTCCAGATCGGCTTCGTGCTGTTGCTGGTGGTGATCGTGTTTTTTGGCTTCGTTCGGGAAAAGATCCCGGCCGACGTGGTCGCGCTGCTGGCGATGGGCGCCCTCATGCTGACCGGCATCCTGTCGGTGGGCGACACATTGTCGGTCTTCTCCAACGCCGCGCCGATTACCGTCGCGGCGATGTTTGTCCTGTCGGCTGCGCTGGAGCGGACGGGGGTGATCGACTACGTGGGACGGATCGTGGCGCGATTTGCCCAGAACGGTTCGCCGATCCTGGCCATCGTCGCCATGATGGTCGGCGTGATGGTCTTGTCCGCTTTCATCAACAACACGCCGGTCGTGATCATCCTCATCCCGGTTGCGATGCGGCTCGCGCGGGCCATTGGCGTGTCGCCATCAAAGCTGCTGATCCCCTTGTCCTTCGCCGCCATCTTCGGCGGCACCACGACCCTGATTGGTACGTCCACCAACATTCTGGTCGATGGCGTGGCCCAACGCGAAGGCATGCCGGCGTTCGGCATGTTCGAGATTTCGATGGCAGGCCTCATGTTCGCCGGTGTGGGTGTCTTGTACGTGTCGGTACTCGGGCCGTTCCTGCTGCCGAAGCGGGAGACCTTGTCTTCGATGTTGCCGGACAACAAGGAGCGCCGCTTCGTTGCGCAGATCCTCATTCCGCTCAGTTCCGATCTTGTCGGCAAGAAGATCTCGGAAACAGGGTTCACCGCCGAGAAGGGGTTCACCGTCATCGACGTGTTCCGGGAAGGCTTGTCGCTGCGCGTCAATCTCAAGGAGATCGTCCTGCAGGCGGGCGACCGGATGGTGCTGCGCTCGCCGGTGTCGGAGATGCTGACGCTGAAGGAGGCTGGCAATGTCGCCATCGGCGCCCAGGCCAACGCGCCGGCCTCGTTCGAGCCCGTGCAGACAACCGAGACGGTGGTCATGGAGGGCGTGATCGGGCCCCAATCGCGCCTCATCGGCCGCCGGCTGGCGGGGCTCGGACTTGCCCGTCTCTATGGCGTTTACGTTCTGGCCATCCACCGGCGCGGTGAGAACATGGCGCGCCAGATCGATGAATTGCGCTTCGAAGTGGGCGATACGGTTCTGGTCGAAGGTCCGCCGCGCGGTATGCGCGAGATGTTCGACGACGGAGCCCTCAACAACCTCACCGAAAGTACGGAGCGGTCGATCCGGCGCGACAAGGCGCCCATCGCCATCGGCGCGGTCTTGCTCGTCATGGGGCTTGCCGCGATCGAGCTGATGCCGATCGCGGGCCTCGCGATCATCGCGGCGACCGCCGTGGTCACATTCGGCTGCCTTGATCACCAGGAAGCCTACCAGTCGATCCGCTGGGATATCCTGATGCTCATTTTCGGCATGCTGGCGCTGGGCATCGCCATGGAGAAAACCGGCGCGGCGGCGCTGGTGGTCGGCTTCCTCAGCACGATTTCTGCCGGCATGGGGCCGCTGGCGCTGCTGGTCATCGTCTATTTCTTCACCTCAATGGTCACCGAGATCATGAGCAACAACGCGGCAGCGATCCTGATCACGCCGCTGGCCATTGGTCTTGCCGAGCAGATCGGCATCGATCCCAGGCCCTTCGTCGTCGCCGTGATGTTTGCCGCCAGTGCCAGCTTCGCGACCCCCATCGGCTACCAGACGAACACGCTGGTTTACCGCGCGGGCGGGTACAAGTTCCTCGATTTCGTCAAATTCGGCCTGCCGCTGAACCTGACGTTTGTGGTCGTTGCTGCCTTCGTGATTCCGATCTTCTGGCCGTTGGTGCCGGTCGCGCCTTAATCCTTTGCTGAATTTTCAGGCAGGCCGTCCGGTCGTTTGCCCGCGGTTTCGGCAAGGCCAAACGCACTGTTTCTCTTGCGCGAAGGCCATTGAGCCCGGAAGAAACCCGCGTAAGGTGGGCGCATGGGAGAAACTCCAACGTTTTTCAATGAGATGGACGGCAACGGTGAGCGTCCGCGCACACCCTATGCCCGTTACGGAGACTGGTTTGCGGACGAGCCGCCCGAACGCCTGCGCCGCAAGGCACGCGAGGCGGAAACCTTCTTCCGGCGCACCGGCATCACCTTCAATGTCTATGGTGCCGATGCAGCCGACGAGCGGTTGATCCCGTTCGACATCGTGCCGCGCATCATATCTGCCAAGGAGTGGTCACGCTTGACGCGGGGCATTGAGCAACGCGTGCGGGCCATCAATGCCTTCCTCAATGACATCTACCATCGCCAGGAAATCATCCGCGCGGGACGTCTGCCGGCAGAGCTGATCGAAAATAACGATGCTTTCCTGCCGAAGATGATCGGCGTCACGCCGCCCGGAAACATCTACACGCATATCGTTGGCGTGGATCTGGTTCGCACCAGCGAGAACGAGTTCTTCGTGCTGGAAGACAATGCGCGCACGCCGTCCGGCGTCTCCTACATGCTGGAGAACCGGGAGACGATGCTGCAGATGTTTCCCGAACTGTTCACGAAGATCCGTGTCCGGCCGGTCAGCGATTATCCGAAAATGCTGCGCCGCTCGCTCGCCGCCTGCGCGCCGGCAGCCTGCACCGGACGACCGGTGGTGGCCGTGCTTACACCGGGCATTCACAACTCGGCCTATTATGAGCACGCTTTCCTCGCCGACCAGATGGGCGCCGAGCTGGTGGAGGGTCATGACCTGCGCGTCGTGGATGGGCGGATCGCGATGCGCACGACGCTCGGCTACACGCCGATTGATGTGCTCTATCGCCGCGTCGATGATGACTATCTCGACCCGCTGAATTTCCGGCCCGATTCCTATCTCGGGGTGCCCGGCATTCTCGACATCTACCGCGCGGGCGGCATCACCATCGCCAACGCGCCGGGCACCGGCATCGCCGACGACAAGGCGATCTACTCCTACATGCCGGACATCGTGCAGTTCTATACGGGCGAAAAACCGATCCTGAAGAACGTGCCGACCTGGCGCTGCTCGGAGCCGTCTTCGCTCGCCTATGTGCTCGAGCACCTGTCTGAACTTGTCGTGAAAGAGGTTCACGGATCGGGCGGATACGGCATGCTGGTCGGGCCCGCGGCATCAAAGAAAGAAATCGAAGCGTTCCGGGCCAAGCTCGTATCGAAGCCTGGCAATTATATCGCGCAGCCGACCCTCGCGCTGTCGACCGTGCCGATCCTGACGCGTGCGGGGCTGTCGCCGCGCCATGTGGACCTTCGCCCGTTCGTGCTGGTGTCGCCGGAGGGTATCGAGATCACGCCCGGAGGCCTCACGCGTGTTGCCCTGAAGAAGGGCTCGCTCGTTGTAAACTCAAGCCAGGGCGGCGGTACCAAAGACACCTGGGTTCTGGAGGACTAGGCGCGATGCTGGGCAAAACCGCAGGCGGCCTGTTCTGGATGTACCGCTACCTCGAACGGGCGGAGAATACCGCGCGACTGGCCGATGCCGGTTTCCGGATCGCGCTGACGCGTTCGGATCATGCCGAGGATGAATGGGCCTCGATCATCGACACCGCCTCTGCGCGGGCCGCTTTCACCGCTGTCGAAGGCAAGTTCGACGGACCGAGTGTGATCAACTTCCTGCTGCGCGATCCGCAGAACCCGTCGAGCGTCATTTCGGTGACCGAGGCGGCACGCAACAATGCGCGGCTCGTGCGCACAGCGCTGACCCGGGAAGTCTGGGAAGCGGTGAACGAAACCTGGATCACGCTGAAGGATACGCTCGCCCGGCCGGTGCGCGAAACGGATCTTCCCGATGTGCTCGCGATGATCCGCAAGCAGAGCGCACTCGTTCGCGGCGCCACCGTCGGAACGATGCTGCGCAACGACATCTACAATTTCGCGCGGATCGGCACCTTCATCGAACGGGCCGACAACATCGCCCGTATCCTTGATGTCAAATATTATGTGCTGCTTCCGTCGGTCCAGCTCGTCGGATCCACGCTCGACAATGTGCAATGGGAAACCATCCTGCGTGCGGCCTCCGCAGAGCGTTCCTTCCGCTGGCTGCATGGCGGCGAGACGCGTCCCTTGACGATCGCGGACTTTCTCATTCTCGATCGCCGCATGCCGCGCTCGCTGCTCTATTGCATGCGCAAGATCGCCGGCAATCTAGGTTATCTGTGTTCGGACTATGGCGTGCGCCGGCCCAGCCTGGACTTCGTGCTCGGCCTGCGCGACGAACTCGAGGAACTCGACATCGATCAGGTAATGGAGCGCGGCCTGCACGAATTCCTGACCTACTTCATCCATTGCAACAACCTTCTTGCCGGGCATGTCGAGCAGGACTTCCGGTTCAACAATTGAGGCAAGTGCGATGCGCCTGAAGATCAATCACGCCTCCCGCTACCGCTATAACAGCCCTGTTTCCTACGGGCTGCTGCAGATCCGGCAGACGCCGAAATCACGGGTCGGGCAGGAGATTATCCGTTGGGACCTGCACGTCGAGGGCGGCAAGGTCGAAGCCGAATTCGAGGACCAGAATGCCAATTGGGTTCAGCTGATCAGCCTCGATGAAGGTGGTCAGGAACTCGCCATCTCCAGCGAAGGCGAAGTGGAGATCGAGGACCGTGCCGGTGTGATCGGTGCGCACCGCGGGTTTACGCCACTCTGGTTGTTCCAGCGCACCACGCCGCTTACCCGGCCGGGGCCATTGCTGCGCAAGCTGGTTAAGGCCTCGCCGGATGCGTCGGAAGGCGACATCGCGCGCCTTCACGCCATCGCGGCGCAGGTTCGCGAGGCGATCGCCTACGAGCCCGGCTGGACCGACACCGATACAAAGGCAGAGGAAGCGCTCGAAGCTGGGCGGGGCGTCTGCCAGGACCATGCCCATGTCTTCATCGCAGCCGCCCGCCTGCTGGGCTATCCCGCCCGCTATGCCGGCGGCTATCTGATGATGAATGACCGGATCGAGCAGGATGCCGGCCATGCCTGGGCGGAAGTCCATGTTGACCGGCTCGGTTGGGTTGGTTTCGATGTGTCGAACGCCATCTCGCCGGACAGCCGCTATGTTCGCGTAGCGACAGGCCTTGACTACCGGGAGGCGTCTCCGGTCTCTGGCATGCGTTTCGGCGCCTCCAGCGAATCGCTGGACGTGTCGATCCAGGTGCAACAACAATAAGAACTCCGCCTCACGGTTTCCTCCCATGACTTATTGCGTCGGTCTCAAGCTCACCAGCGGTCTGATGTTCCTGTCCGACACCCGCACCAATGCCGGCGTCGATAATATCTCCCGCTTCCGCAAGCAGTTCACCTGGTCGGTGCCGGGCGAGCGCGCGCTGGTGCTGATGACGGCGGGAAACCTCGCAACAACACAGGCCGTGGTCAGCTTGTTGGAAGAGCGCACCAAGGCGCCGTCCGAGCGCCGCCCGTCGATCCTGGAATTGCCCACCATGTTCCAGATTGCCCGCCATGTGGGTGAGACCCTGCGCGAAGTGATCCAGTCGAATGCCATGAGTGGTCAGTGGGCGGACTCTTCCTTCAATTCCACGCTCATCCTCGGCGGGCAGGTGAAAGGCATGGAGCCGCGCCTGTTCATGATCTATCCGGAAGGCAACTTCATCGAGGCCAGCGATGACACGCCCTTCTTCCAGATCGGTGAGACGAAGTATGGCCGACCCATTCTTGTGCGCGCCTATGATCCCGACATGGCCATCGAGGATGCTGCCAAGCTTCTGCTGGTCTCCTTCGACTCCACCATCAAGGCGAACCTGTCCGTCGGCTTGCCGCTCGATATGCAGGTGATCGTGAAAGACACGCTGCGGCTGGGCCCGAGCAAACGGATCGAGGCAGAGGATCCCTATTTCAGGACCATTTCAAATGGTTGGGGCGATGCACTGAAAAAGGCGTTCGACTCCTTGCCGCCCTTCACCTTTTAGGGCTTTCCGGTCCCACCCCCACTTTTGACGCTGGAAAATGGCGCGATTCTCCTTTGAGGCGCGCTCTGACACGGCTTCTGGCAAGGCTGCCCGGCGAGTGGCGGGGCAACCGCATGCCCGTCGTCTGCGCTCTCTCTGTCGGAGCGTGCAGCGCGGCCACAAGCCTGTCCCGCACGCGGGCCTGTCTTGCGTCCGCCATCCATTCGGATAGGCTCCCCGTCCATCAGGGGCTGTGCGAGGGGCATGGCCGGGCAGCAACCAACCAGGATTCATGCAGATGATCTTTGATCGGGTTAAGTCGCTCGACGCCATTCTGGCGACGGCCGAAAAGAAGTCGCTCCATCGCTCATTGGGCGCCTTCCAGCTCACGATGCTGGGCATCGGCGCCATCATCGGCACAGGTATTTTCGTGCTGACCGCCGCGGCCGCCCAGAAGGCCGGCCCCGGCATGATGTTCTCCTTCGTGATCGCCGGATTCGTCTGCGCGGTTGCCGCGCTTTGCTATTCCGAACTCGCCTCAATGGTCCCGGTCTCGGGCTCTGCCTACACCTATACCTATGCGGTGCTCGGCGAGTTGATGGCCTGGATGGTCGGCTGGGCGCTGATCCTCGAATATGCCGTGGCCGCCTCGGCGGTGTGCGTCGGCTGGTCGGGCTACGTCATGGGGCTGGTGCACAGTACAACAGGCCTGGCCTTGCCGGATTTCCTCGCGTCCGGACCGGCCTGGGGCATGAATGGTTTCATCCCGACCGTCGATTTCAGCCACGGCGTCATCAATCTGCCGGCCATCGTCGTGGCCGGCCTCGTCACCTGGCTGCTCGTGCTCGGCACCAGTGAAAGCGCCAACGTCAACGCGGTGCTCGTGGCCATCAAGGTCACCGCGCTCACCGCCTTCATCGTGCTCAGCCTTCCGATCCTGAAAGGCGAGAACTTCTCGCCGCTGATGCCCACCGGCTTCTTCGGTGAAAACGGTCTCGGCGTGGTCGGGGCTGCGGCCTCGATCTTCTTTGCCTATGTCGGTTTCGATGCGGTCTCCACTGCAGCTGAAGAAACCAAGAACCCGCAGCGAAATGTGCCTATCGGGTTAATCGGCTCGCTCGGCATCTGTACGATTTTCTACCTGCTCGTCGCCGCCGGCGTTGTCGGTACGGTCGGGGCCCAGCCGATCCGCGATGCGGCCGGCGTGGTCCTTTCGCCGGACGGCGTCGCGTTCGCAGACCGCTGCGCCGAGCTTAAAGCCCTTGGCGAAAATCCCATTGCCTGCTCCAAGGAAGCGCTCGCCGAAACCCTCCGCCTGATGAATTTCGGAATGGTGGGCGATCTGGTGGGCCTCGCCGCCTCGATCGCGCTGCCTTCGGTCATCCTGATGATGATCTACGGCCAGACCCGCATCTTCTTCGTGATGGCCCGCGACGGCCTTCTGCCGGAATCGCTCGCCGACGTGCACCCCAAGTTCAAGACGCCCTGGAAGATGACCATCTTCACAGGTATCTGCGTGGCGATTGCGGGCGCTTTCTTCCCGGTTGGTCAGTTGGCGGACATTTCAAACTCCGGCACGCTGTTCGCCTTCTTCATGGTGGCGCTCGCCGTGATGATCCTGCGCCGCACGGATCCCGGCCGTCATCGTCCGTTCCGCACACCGCTGGTCTGGGTCGTCGCGCCGCTGGCTGCGGCGGGCTGCCTCGGGCTCTACCTGAACCTGCCGCTGATTGCGAAACTCGTCCTTCCGATCTGGGGCGCTGTAGGCCTCGCGATCTATTTCCTCTACAGCCGCGGGCACAGCCATGTCGGCCTTGGCCGAACGGAAGTGCACGAACTGGACAAGGATGCGCCGCCGCAGCCCGTTCCGCCGGTCACGGACTGATCCGTCAGCCGGCGAAATGCTTGGAGAGTTTCAGACCCTGGCCCTGATAGTTTGAGCCCTGTCCGCCATAGAGCCCCTTGGGCCGGGCGGACATGGGTTCGTAGATCAGCTTCGCCACGGGCTGGCCGTGTTCGAGGATGAAGGGCACGTCGCGCGAGCGCACTTCCAGCACCGCGCGGCTGCCCGCCTTGTTCAGGCCGAAACCGGGATCGAAGAAACCGGCATAGTGCGCGCGGAATTCGCCGAGCTCCGGCGCAATCGGCGCCATCTCGGCAGCTTCGTCCGCAGCGACTTTCACGGTCTCGCGGCTGACCAGAATGTAGAACTCTTCGGGGTTCAGGACGATCCGCCCGTTGCGCGGATAGACCGGCTCCCAGAACTGGCTGGCCTCGTGCGCGCCGATCCCGCGCAGGTCCACGACGCCGGAATGGTGCTTCGCCCGGTAGCCCGCCGGCTGGCCCGGCTCAGGCTGCAGGTCGATCGAAACGACCTTTTCCTTCAGCGTCTCCGGCTTCTTCCGTTTGAATCGCAGCTGCGCCAGCCTGTCGCCGGGGCGAACCATGATCGGGAAGGTGCGGGGGCTGACCTCCAGGTAGAGCGGGCCGGAATAGCCGGTCGGCACTTCGTCGAATGCCTTTCCGCGATTCGTCACGAGCCGGGTGAACACGTCGATCCGGCCGGTGGAGCTTTTCGGGTTCGCCCGCGCGGCGAGCCCGGAGGGCAGGCGCAGCGATTCCTGCAGGGGCACCAGATAGACGCATCCCGTCTCCAGCACGGCGCCCTTTTCCGTCAGGTCGATGCGATGGAGATGCACCCCGGGATCCTGCAGCAGGTCCACAACGGCCCGGTCCTTGCCGGGCAAGAAGCTTGCCCGAAGGCGGTAGGCATCCTCCGCCAGACGCAGGTCCAGGCTCGCCGGCTGCACCTGTCCCGGCTCCAGCGCGAGCGTGCTGCGGATCGCGCCCGCAGCCTCCAGCGCTTCGATCTCGAAATCGGGAAGAACCCCGGCCACATCCAGCATCACTTGCACCCCATAGGTCATCAGGCATAAGTCCCTCTCCCGGAAACACAAGGACGAGCGCTGACATGGCTGATGCACCCGGCTCAGATGACCCCAAGGGCTGGAAGCCCGCCACCCAGGCGGTGCGCGGCGGCCTGATGCGGTCCCAACACGGCGAGATTTCCGAGGCCATCTTCCTGACCTCGGGCTACGCCTATGACTCGGCCGAGCAGGCCGAAGCGCGCATGGCCGGCAAGGAGCCGGGCTTCGTCTATTCGCGCTATGGCAGCCCGACGGCCGAAATGCTGCAGCAACGCCTTGCCCTGATCGAAGGCGCCGAGGCCTGCCGTGTCACCGGCTCGGGAATGGGCGCTATCTCGTCGGCCATCCTGGCGCCGCTCAAGGCGGGCGACCGTGTTGTGGCCGCCACGGCGCTGTTCGGCTCCTGCCGCTGGATCATTGCCAACCAGATGCCCAAATTCGGCATCGAAACGGCCTTCGTGGACGGCGCAGACCTCGCGGCCTGGGAGCGCGAGATCGGCAAGGGCTGCAAGCTCGTGCTGATCGAAAGCCCGGCGAACCCCTTGCTCGACGGTGTCGATATCGCCGCAGTTGCCCGGCTGTGCAAACAGACGGGCGCGCTGCTTGTGGTCGACAACGTTTTCGCCACCCCCGTGTTGCAGCGTCCGCTCGAACTCGGCGCCGACGTTGTGGCTTATTCCGCCACCAAGCACATGGACGGGCAGGGCCGTGTCCTCGCCGGCGCGATCCTCGCCAGCGAAAAACTGATGACCGAGGTCTATGATCCCTGGCTGCGGCACATGGGTCCGGCCTGTTCGCCGTTCAACGCCTGGGTCGTCCTGAAGGGGCTCGAGACGATGCAGCTGCGCGTGGATGCACAAAGCCGAATCGCTGCGACGCTCGCCGATCTGGTCGCCGAGCACCCCGCCGTGCGCGCTGTGCGCTATCCGCACCGCTCCGATCACCCACATTACGAAATTCATAAGAAGCAGATGAAGTCCGGCGGAACGCTTCTGGCGGTGTCGCTGAAGGGCGGTCAGGACGCCGCGTTCCGGTTCCTCAACGGGCTCCGGATTGCCGATATCTGCAACAATCTGGGCGATACGAAGACGCTGGCCTGCCATCCGTCGACCACCACGCACCGGGCCCTTTCGGACGCCGAACAGGCCGCAATGGGACTCGACCGAAGCTGGGTTCGCGTATCGGTAGGGCTTGAGGATGTGGACGATCTTGCGGCAGACTTTTCGGGCGCACTCAACGCGCTGTGAAGAGTTGATTACCAAGCCTCCGCCGATGGCCCGTCGTCCTGCGCCTCCCCAGTATGAAGCCGTCACGGACGGTGTGCGCATCCGCGTTCGGCCGCGTTTCCTTCACGACGAGTCCGAGCCGGGCCGCAGCCGGTACATGTGGTCCTATACGATCGATGTGGAGAATGAGAGCGGACGGGTCTGGACGATCGCACGGCGCCATTGGCAGATCATTGACTCGGCGGGGCGGATGCAGGCGGTGGACGGTGACGGCGTGATCGGCCAGACGCCCACGCTTGGGCCCGGTGAACGCTTCACCTACATGTCGGGCGCACCGCTCGCGACGCCCTCCGGCATCATGAGTGGCACCTATGATCTTGTCGGAGAGGACGGTCAGGAGATGGTGGCCATCATCCCGACCTTCTCGCTCGACAGCCCGTACGATACGTCGCTGCCGAGTTGAGCGGACTTACTTGATCAGCGTCGGCTGTCCCGGCAGGGGCTTGCCCGTATCGATGACCCGGAAGTGCAGCGCCATGAATTCCGGCGTGAACAGCGTCTGCAGGTCACCCGGCGCGAGTACGCCGTTCCATTCGGCCAGCTGCTCCGGGCCGCTTTCGGCATAGAGAACCGTCGCGCCCGCCTCGTCCACCAGGATCGCGCCGTATTCCTGAAGCGCCTTGGCGATTATCTTGGCGGCAGGCGTCAGCAGCGTGTTGTCGAGGTCATAGCCGGGGTCCAGCTGGATGCGGGCGCCCATCGGCAGGCCGATATGACGTGCGCTCTCGGCGTCCGCTGCAGACAGCGCCGTGCTGGCCGGCGGCAGGAACTTGCCTGTCTGGGCAATCGGATAGGCAAAGGCCAGCGCGTGGTCGATCCGGCCGGCTTTCACTTCATCGACACGGATCAGCCCCGCGATCAGGGGCGCACCGGATGGGCGCGCGCCTGCGGACAGGTCGCTGCGCTCTGCCTGCATCCAGGGTTTCGAAACGCCGGTACCGGACAGGTCCACCACCGCGCCGAAGCCGGCAAACCAGTCGCCCTCGGGCGTCTTGCCCAGTTGGCGCGTATCCCAGGCAAGGTTGCGCACGGGATCGACCAGCGTGAAGTAATTGCTCTGGGCCGGCGTCGCACCTTCGGGCAGGGCGTCGAACGGCAGCGGCACGCGCTCATTCGGCGCAAAGCCCGGGCCGTAATGTCCGGCATAGAGCGGCCGAACGCTGCGCATCGGCGCCTGCGTGGAGTCGAAATATTTAACCATGACCGACCAGTCGGGCATGTTCACATAAAGTGCGCCGCCCACGCCGAGATCCGCCACCAGAACGTCCGAATTCGGGTCAATCCGCGCATCTTCCGGGATCTTGGTGTTCCACGGGCTGTCGGACGAGAAAGGGCGCCATTCCGCGGCGGGCTCTGCCGCAACGGTCAGCGCTGTCGGCGGAATCTGGCCGGTCTGGGCACAGCCCGCGAGCAGGGCGGCTCCAAACAGGACGGCCGCAGGAAGTTTCTGGCGCAACATGGATCAGTCTCCGAACGCAGGTTTGGCGAGCACACTGCAAGATGTCTGCCAGCTCGCCTCAGGGGCGAAATCCGCGCGCAGAGCGGTTGCGCCGCGTGGTTAAAGGCCCAGCACGGCCTTTGCCATGATGTTGCGCTGCACCTCGTTGGAGCCGCCATAGATCGAGGCCGCCCGGTTGTTCAGGTAGCGCGCCATGCCGGTCACGAGCGCCGCATCGCCCAGCACGTCCACATTGGCGCCGGGCTGCCAGGCCGCAGGCTGGTGCACGGCCGCATGC
>JBGSKU010000034.1:0-3016 GCA_041741055.1 Hyphomonas sp. | reverse complement strand
GTGCGATCCCACGGATTTCGCGTCTGGCCGTAGAGCGTGGATTCTGTCGTCAGCGTCAGGCCGTATTCCGGCGTGGTGGTCGATCCGAAGAATACGAGCCCCGCCGCCCGGAACCGTTTCGTCAGAGTCGCGTCTTCGTTTGCAATCGTGCCCTTGTAGGCGACGCTCCCGCCCGTCAGCGGCGCGCCCTTGACTCCCACGGCGAGATCCTTGGTCGCAAAGGGAACACCGGCATAGGGGCCGTCGAGTCCGCCCTTCGATATCTGTTCCCGGGCGAGGTCCGGATAGAGCGCGGCAAAGCAGTTTACGCGCGCCTGCGCCTTCTCGGCCCGGCTCACGGCCGCCTCGAGAAGTTCGCCCGGGCTGACCTTCCGGTTCCGGACAAGATCGGCGAGCGCGATTCCGTCGAGGTCTGAGTAATTCAATTGTTGTTCCTTCGCTTCGGCGAGATGTCTTGCGTATGGTCCTCGGCCAATTCATAGAAAAAAACAATCGGCGCGCAAACTAAAGTCGCTGGATATTCACAAGGCCCGGTGATATTGCGCTGCATCATCAGCCGTAGGGCTCTGGCCCTGTGTGCGGCGTTGCAAGGAATGGACGGATAGATCGAGGCGCCTGGCGCCGTGTTCTTCACCCCAGTATCCCAGACATCATCAAAAGAGGTTTCCAATGCGCTCCCTGCGTATGATTGGTGCGTTGCGCAAAGCGCTTGCGTTCGCTTCCCTGTATGCGCATCGCATCATGCGGCGCGTGCATCCGGCCAAGCTGATTCTTGCAGGCTATGCGTTCTACATGCTGCTCGGCTGGTGCCTCCTGTGCCTTCCGGCAGCGCAGGTTGTTCCAGTGAATGCGCTCGACAACCTGTTCACAGCCGTCTCGGCAGTTTCGACGACCGGACTTGTGACGGTTGATCCGGGTGCGTCCTATACGTTTGTTGGCGAACTCGTGATCCTGCTGCTGATCCAGGCCGGCGGCATCGGATATATGACGCTGGGCTCGTTCATCATGCTTGCGACGGTCAAGCATCTGTCTCCCTTGCGCGAGCGGCTCGCGCGGACCGCCTTTACACTGCCGGATAACATCATCACGGGCCAATTCATCCGGACAGTGGTTGTGTTCACGCTGGTCATCGAGACGATCGGTGCAGTTCTTCTCTACGTTTCCTTCTCGAATGCCAGCGTGAAGGACGCGCCGTGGAGCGCCATCTTCCATTCCGTGTCCGCTTTCTGCACGGCGGGCTTCAGCCTGAACTCGAACAGTCTGGAAAACTTCCGCGGCGATTTCGCCGTCAATGCGACGATCTCGATGTTGTCCATCCTCGGCGCGATGGGCTTCTTGATCGTCTGGGATGTCTGGTTCAGCTTGACCAACCGCGCCTTCAAACTCAGTTTCACCAGCCAGATCATCCTGCGACTCACGGCGGGCTTTTTGGCGTTCGGAACCGTGATCCTCTTCGTGGTCGATCCGGGTATCGCCGCACTTCCGTCGTCCGAACGCCTGCTGGCGGCTTTCTTTCAGACCATGACCGCGATGACCACCGTGGGCTTCGTACCCACCCGATCAGCACACTGGCGCCGGCGGCCGTTGTATTCCTCTACTTCCTTATGGCTATCGGAGCGGCGCCGTCCGGCACGGGCGGCGGTCTGAAGTTGACGACATTTGCCGCACTGGTGGGGCTCGTGCGTTCGACAGTGCGCCGGCGGAAGGATGTGGTCTTCTTCGGGCGCGCGATCCCGGACGAGCGCGTGCGGCTTGCATCGGCGTCGGCGGCCTATTTCGTGATGCTGATGGCGCCTGCCGTGTTTGCGCTGACCCTCACCGAGCCTGGAAAGGACTTCGAAATGGTTCTGTTCGAAGCCTTTTCGGCCATTGGCACCGTTGGCCTCAGCATGGGCCTCACCGGTTCTTTGTCCGAGATCGGCAAGACAATCATCATTCTGCTGATGTTTGCAGGCCGCGTCGGCATCCTGACCTTTGGAATTGCGTTGGCATCGCGCGAGTCCGAACCTGCCGAGCCTCCGGCGGGCGACCTGCTGGTCTAGTTCTCTTCGTCCAGCTTCGCGTCGATTTCCTCGTCAGACCAGCCGAAATGGTGGCCGAGTTCGTGGATGAACACGTGCGTGACGAGTTCCTCGATGGTCGTGTCGCCGCGCTGCGCCCATTCGAACAGGATCGGCAGGCGGAAGAGGTAGATCAGCGGGCGTTCCAGCGCAGGCTGCGTCACGCTGTCGATGGTCAGCGGGATCCCGGAATAGAGCCCGGTAAGTTCCAGCGCGTCATCGATTTCCATTTCGTCGAGGATCTCGTCCTCGGCGAAATCCATGATCACGATGCGCACGTCGCCGGCGGCTTTGCGCATGAACTCGGGCAGAGCGGCGAAACATTGCTCCGCGCAGGCGAGCATCTCGTCCGCCCCCGGAGGAAGGCTCGAAAGTACGCTCACTCGGCCACGACAGCTGTACCTGAAACGGCCACCATCATCATCGACCCGCTCTGGCCGATCACGCCATAGTCGAACTTGATGGCTATGACCGCATTCGCGCCGAGCTTTTGGGCTTCTTCGGTCATCTCGGCGAGTGCGTCGTCCCGCGTCTCGCGGATCGTGCTTTCATAGGATTCGGACCGGCCGCCGACGAGGTTTGTGAAGCCCGCCAGGATATCCTTGCCGAGATGCGCCCCGATGATGACTTCGCCGCAGACGATGCCCTTGTACGCCGTGATGCGCTTACCTTCGATGGAGGAGGTGGTCGTGAGGATCATGGGTCTTGTCCCTATTCCGCTGCAGTCAGAGCCGGGTCCGTCTTGCCGTCCAGCAATTCGAGCATGCGAATCGCGCTGTCGGCAATCACCGTGCCCGGAGGGAAGATGGCGGCGGCGCCGGCCGTGCGCAAGGCGTCGAAGTCCTGCGGCGGGATCACACCGCCCACGATGATCTGCGCATTCGCTGCGCCTTCATTGCCGAGCGCGCGTTTGAGCTCCGGCACCAGGGTCAGGTGGCCGGCGGCAAGCGACGAGG
>JBGSKU010000033.1:0-5989 GCA_041741055.1 Hyphomonas sp. | reverse complement strand
ATCATCGCGGCGCTGGCGGCGTTCAATGTCGAGGCCGGGGTGCGCGAAGGCCGGGTCGGCGTATGGGTCGACCGGACCCAGCCCGGCGGCCCGCTGCGCGAGGACAAGATCGCCGCCATCGGCGTGCGCCTGAAACGCTGGGTCAGCCTGCACGGCATCTCCCTCAACGTCGAGCCGGACCTTGAACACTTCGCCGGCATCACGCCCTGCGGCATCGCCGACGAACGCTATGGCGTGACCAGCCTGGCCGGCCTCGGCCGCATCGTCACGATGGACGAGGCCGACATGGCGCTGCGCGATGCGTTCGAAGCGGTATTCGCCAGCCCGCTGGTCCGCGTGGCGGCGCCCACCAGTGACGCGTCAAACGAGGGGACCTAAACCCCCTCGGCAATCTCGTCCGGCGTCAGGTGGCTGCCGGTGCGCAGGCGGCCCTGTCCGCCGTTCGGAAGCCGGGCGACGTAAAGCAGCGTCCACAGCATGACGCCGAGCGACGCGAGCCCCCAGATCGGCAGACCCATGCCCATGCCGGTGGAGACGGCCATTTCCCGCTCGCTCGGCGGCGGGCCCTGACGGGCGGGCGGGCCGCGGCGTTCTTGCTTTTTGGCCTCCGGCTTGGCGCCGGACTCGCCGTCCTTGGCCGGCGTTTCGGTCTTGGCGGCAGGCGGCTTCATCATCTCGCGGTGCTGGGCGGCGCCGATGCCCGTGCCGGCATAATAGGCGGCCATGCCGAGGATCATCGGCACAAGGACGATCACGGCCAGCCAGGTGGGGCGGCCGGCTTCGGCCAGACGGCGGGAATGGGCGGAGAAGGAGGTCAGGTCCGTCACGAAGGTGAACACCGCAAACGGCACCAGCAAGGCCGGCACGGTGAACAGGGCGATGTTCACCGGCGTGTTGAAGACCCCCGTCTTGACACCCGCAATGCCCAGCACGCCGACGGTGAAGGACGGGACCAGATAGAGCAGCACCCGGCCCATGAACATGAAGGTCCAGGCCCGGGAGAAATGCAGCTTCGTGGTTTCGCCGAGCGGATTGAACAGCGTCGCCAGCCAGTTCATCGCACCCGGATCATCGCGCCCGTCGCGGATCCAAGGACGGTGGCTGTCGATCTCGCCTGAGGTTGTTTCCATCGGTCGGTCGCCTTCTGCGGGAGGGGGGTCAGGAAAAGGTTGCGGCAGGTCCGCGGCCACCTTGCGTCGGCGGGCCGTGACGGTTGGGATTGGGATCCGACCGCATGCGGTAGGCGGCAAAGCCGCTCAGCGCGCTGGACACGAGAAAGGCCGCGATGGTGGTGACGGCGGCCAGGCGGGCATATTCGGGCGCGCGCTCGGCCAGCGCCTCGAACGCCGCCGTGAAGCCGCCCGTCTCCATCAGCTTCTGCACCTCAAGCTGGATCGCGTACGCATCCGGCGAGAGCACGGGCAGCAAAAAGGCCGACAGGAACATGTTGAAGAAGCCGAAGCCGGCGAGGAAGGCCAGCCAGAGCCAGGCGCTGAGGCCGGCATCATGCAGGCGTTTGCCGAACAGGCAGAGATAGGGAAAGACCAGCGTATACTGCAGGATCCCCAGGCTGGGCGACGCGATGGCGGCCAGAAGCGTAACGATCATCAACGCGCCGGTCAGCAGGATCAGGCCGCGCGCGAAGGGCAGCGGCGCCAGACGGCCTTGCGGCTGGAGGAACAGGAAGCGGAAGTCCATGGGCGGAGTGTCGTTTCCTTGGAGGTGAAGTCCAGCGTTCATCGCCGCCCCATATCAATAAACGATAAGGCGGCGCAAGAAAAAAGAGCCAGGCAAGCGGCCCGGCTCTTTTATCAGGTATTGGCCTCAGGGGCGATCAGATGAACGCGGTCGATGCACCGGCCGGGCCGGGGCCGTATTTGTTGTCGTTCGGGTCGGTCTTTCCAAGGCCCACCCACAGCGTCAACCCGGCCCACACGACAAAACCGATCGCGACAAAGGCAAAGAACGGCCCCATCACCGCCAAAGCCGTCTCGGGGTCTTCGAGCGCTGCGGGGTCATACTTCGTAGCCTCCATTATGGCCGGCGCGCTCATGAAGATGCCCACGAACCCCAGCACCATGCCGATCCCCCATGGAATCGCGACCAGCCAAGCCGAGCGGCCCATGTCGTGAAGGCGCTTTCCGTAAACACAGATGCCTACATAGATGAGACCAAAATACAGAATGATGCCGAGAAATGACAGGAAATTGGCGATGATATTGGCTGCAACCAGAACACCCCAGCCCGCCCAGAACTGACGCGCCTGAATCCGGCCGGTTGGTTTGAAAAGCACGTCGATAAAGGACAAGGAAAGCTCCCGTTCTGCCGAGGCGGATCAACATACCCGCTTTGTGCGGACTATAGCAGGGCGAACCCGTTTCAGGAACGTTAAGTCCTCGCCTGTGCGAGACTTTATGCGAACTCGACCATGATCTCGTCGGCGGCAACGCTGTCGCCGGCCTTCACGTTGATCGCCTTGACCTTGCCGTTGGCGCCGGCGCGGATGATGTTCTGCATCTTCATCGCCTCGACGATGCAGACTGCTTCGCCTTCCTGCACCTCCTGGCCCATCGCGACCTCCATCGACACGACAAGGCCTGGCATCGGCGAGATGATCAGCTTCGACGTATCAGCCTTCGGCTTCTCCGGCAGGCGGCTGTGCAGGTCGGCAACGAACGGCGTGCAGACGAGTGCTCGAAGCGCCACGCCGCGGTGCCGGAACATATAGCCTTCCGTTCGGTCCGCGAACTTCACGGCAAAGGGCTTGCCGTCCAGTACACCTTCGACGAGGTGCTGGCCCGGATGCCATGACGTGACGAGGCTGTGCGCCTTTCCTCCGTTCACGGTGATCTGCGCTTCGCCCTCGGTGCCGATGTCGATGGTGACCGGGTGATGCGTGTCACCGAGGATGACGACCCAGTCCTTGCGGGCAGCCGCCGTACCGAGGCGGCCCGAAATCTGGCGGGCGCGTCGGTCGAAGAAGGCGTGCACATAGGCGGCCGAGCAGATCAGCTGCAGCTCCTGCGTCTTTGTCGGCGCAACGCCTTCGAAGCCCTTCGGGAACTCGTCCTTGATGTAGGCGGTTGTGATGTTGCCGGAACGGAAGCGCTTCTCGTCCATCACGGCTGCGATGAAGGGAATGTTGTCCTGGATACCTTCGATCTGGAACCGGTCCAGCGCTTCGCCGTGCACGTCGAGCGCGGTGTCGCGGTCCTTGCCCCAGGTGACCAGCTTGGCGATCATGGGGTCGTAGAACATGGAGATTTCATCGCCTTCGCGCACGCCGGAGTCCATGCGCACTTCGCCCTTGCCGAGCTTTCCTTCCGCAGGCGGATGGAACCGCTTCAGACGGCCGATGGACGGCAGGAAGTTGCGGTACGGGTCTTCCGCATACACACGGCTTTCAACGGCCCAGCCGTTGATCTTGATGTCGGACTGCTTGAGCTTCAGCTTCTCGCCATAGGCCGAGCGGATCATCTGCTCCACCAGGTCGATGCCGGTGATCAGTTCGGTGACCGGATGCTCCACCTGCACGCGGGTATTCATTTCGAGGAAGTAGAAGCCCTTGTCCTTGCCGGAGGCCACAAACTCAACCGTGCCGGCGCTGTCATAGTTGACCGCCTTGGCGAGGGCGACGGCTTGCTCGCCCATTTTCTTGCGCGTCTCCGGATCGAGCAGCGGCGAGGGCGCCTCCTCGATGACCTTCTGGTTGCGGCGCTGGATGGAGCATTCGCGCTCGTTGAGCCACAGGCAGTTGCCATGCTTGTCGCCCAGAACCTGGATTTCAATGTGGCGCGGCTCGAGAATGAACTTCTCGATGAAGATACGGTCGTCGCCGAAGGATGCGGTCGCCTCGGCCTTCACGGCCGGAAAGCCTTCCTCGACCTCCTTGTCATTGGCCGCGACCCGGATGCCTTTGCCGCCGCCGCCGGCGGACGCCTTGATCATCACCGGATAGCCGATCTCGCGGCTGATCTTCACGGCATGCTTGGTGTCGGTGATCAGGTCCATGTGCCCCGGCACGGTCGAGACACCGGCCTCAGCGGCGAGCTTCTTCGAGGAGATCTTGTCGCCCATCGCGTCGATGGCGTGGGCGTTGGGGCCGATCCAGCCGATGCCCTCCTGCTCGAGGCGCTTGGCGAAGCCTGCGTTCTCGGAGAGGAAGCCGAAACCGGGGTGGATGGCCTCGGCACCGGTCTGGCGCACCGCCTCGATGATCTTGTCAGCCACGAGGTAACTCTGGGCGGCGGGCGATGGGCCGATATGAACAGTTTCGTCGGCCATTTCGACCGCCATGGAGCCGGCATCCGCGTCGGAATAGACAACGACCGTCTTGATACCCATCCGGCGGCACGTCTTGATAACTCGGACGGCGATTTCACCGCGGTTGGCGATCAAAATCTTGCTGAACATGCGCCTGAAAGCCCCTCAAATTGGAAGATTTGTGTCGCAGTTAAGCTGGGCGACGCGCCTTGTCCATGCTTACCGGTACGGCAATCCGGCGCATGGGGCCTTGCGGCGGAAAATCGCTCAACTAGGCTGCGAGCCGACCAGAAAAGATCAGGGGAGGTTCGCCGGATGGCGCAGGGACAAAAGTGGCTTCGGCGTATCGGGATCGGCTTGTCGGCGCTGGTCGTTTTCCTGGGCATCGGCTGGTGGCTGATCGGGCCGGACTGGCGGGCACTGCTGACCAATCCGCCGTCGGGACGCGACGTATTGTTCTGGTCCGTGCCGCAGCGGGATGCGGCCTTCCGGATGATCGACCAGCTGCCGATGATCATTGAATCGCGGCCGATCAAGGCGGGCGGCAGCGTGCATCCCCTGCCTGACGGCACGCCGCTGGCGCTGGGCGACGCTATCGATCTCGACGCCTACTTCAATTCCCAGAATGCCGCCTCGCTGGTGATCGTGCAGGACGGCAAGATCCGTCTCGAACGTTATGGCAACGGCTTCTCGAAAGACGGCCACTGGACGAGCTTCTCCGTGGCAAAGTCGCTGACCTCCACGCTCGTGGGCGCCGCCATGGCCGACGGTTACATCAAGAGCCTCCAAGACAAGGTGACCGACTATATTCCGGACCTTGCCGGCTCTCCCTATGACGACGTCACCGTCGCGCAACTGTTGACGATGACTTCCGGTGTCGCCTGGAACGAGGATTATGAAGATCCGCAGTCGGACGTTGCCCAGTTCGACAAGCAGGCGGCCGAACCCGGCACGAGCGCGATTGTCAGCTACATGCGCAAGCTGGGCCGCGCGCATCCGCCGGGCGAGACGTGGAACTATTCGACCGGCGAGACCAACCTGATCGGTGTGCTGGTCAGCGAGGCTACGGGCAAAAACGTGGCCGACTATCTCTCCGAAAAGATCTGGGCGCCCTATGGTATGGAGCAGGAGGCCAGCTGGTTGCTCGGCCAGGACGGGCACGAGATCAGCGGCTGCTGCATCCAGGCGACCACGCGGGACTTCGCGCGCTTCGGCCAGTTCATTCTCGACGGCGGCGTGACGCCGGACGGCCCGGTGCTGCCGCCGGACTGGCTGGCGCAGGCCACCGTCAAACAGGCAGACTACGGAACAACCGGCGAAGGTTATGGCTTCCAGTGGTGGACCTGGGACGACGGCTCCTTCCAGGCCGACGGCATCTTCGGCCAAGGCATCTTCATCGATCCGAGCCGCCAGCTTGTGATCGCCTCGAACGCCAACTGGAAAACCGCGCTCGGCCTGGCCGACAACGAATGGCCTGAACGCGCCAGCTTCTACCGCGCCGTGCAGACGGCCGTGGACCGGGAGGCCGGCACGCCCTGATCACTGCGCGGTCCGACGGCTGGGCCTTGCCGGGCGTCGCCAAATGTGTTAATGAACGCTCACTAAAAGGAAAATTGCCATGAGCATTGTCCGGCTGGATCTCGACGCCCTCGTGAAAGCAGGCGGTCTTTCGGCGGAGGAGGCGGCGCGGCTGACGGGCCTCGCCCTGCCCGACCGGCGCGGCGGA
>JBGSKU010000032.1:0-4386 GCA_041741055.1 Hyphomonas sp. | reverse complement strand
CGACGCCGCGCTGTCCCGCGGCGCCCGGGACCTGATTGCCAAGCTCACGGTTGCCGTACCACGTGAGTTGCAGCCCGTCATCGTCGATGCCGGGTTGCGCCCCATCAGTTCCCGCCAGCGCCCGAAGGATGGTTTCGATGTTGCGCTTGTCCGGCAAGCTATCCGTGGCCAGACGAAACTGGAGATCGAGTATGCCGATGAGACGGGCGCTGTCACCCGGCGCACGATCTGGCCCATCCTGCTCGCGTATTGGGACGATGTGCGTCTGATCTGCGCCTGGTGCGAATTGCGGCAGGGCTTTCGCCATTTCCGCACGGACCGCGTGCGCAAGGCCGAGTCGCTCGGCCGCTTCCCGGAAAGTGTCAGCCGGCTCCGCCGTCGCTGGGAACAGGAACGCAAGGCGGATCGCTCAGTCGAAAAGCCCGGGCAATAGTGGCGCCGCGCCGTCCGCGTCGATGCGTTCCAGCTGCAGCATGTGGCGTTTGGTGTCCTGTCCGCCATGCGCGGAGAAGCCGCCGATCCGGCCTGAAGCCGCCAGCACCCGGTGGCAGGGAACGATCAGCGGCCAGGGATTGGCGCCCATCGCCGCGCCAATGGCACGCGCTGCGCCCGGCTCGCCGATCGCATCCGCCAGGGCGCCGTAGCTCGTCACCTGTCCCCAGCCGAAATCGCGCAAGGCCGTATAGACCCGCGCGTTGAAGGCGCTGATGCCGCGCTGGTCGAGCGTCACGTCCGTGAAATCGTTTTCCACACCCTCGAAATAGCTGCACATCCGGTCTGCAATCCCGGCGATCCACGCAGGCGGTGCGTCGCACCGGGGCGCGCCGGACCGTCGGGCAAGGCGAGCGTCTGTCGCCGCCGGGGTCGCTTCCGGCAGTTGAACCTGGGTGAGGCCCTCCGGGCTCCAGGCAAGGCCACATGAGCCGGCTGCCGTGTCGAAGACGTGATAGCCGGCGTCCATCGGGGCAGGGGCATCAGGCGAGATCATGATCCCATGAATGTCCCCCGGCGGTCCTTCCGGCAAGAGGGGACCGGCGATGTTTGCCATTGGCGGGTTTCGGCCCGCCCTGCTAGGGATCAGGCCGAAGCAAACACAAATCCGGAGGAAAACATGGGCCGCGTTTCAGGAAAAATGGCATTCATCACGGGCGGCGCGCAGGGCCTCGGCGAGGCGACGGCACGCATGCTGGCCAAGGAAGGTGCCAAGGTCACCGTCACGGACATCAATGGCAAGGGCGCCGAAGCGGTCGCCGCCGCGATCAACAAGGACTACGGCGCCGGCACGGCCTTCGCCTGGCAGCAGGACGTCACCGACGAAAAGCGCTGGCCGGAAGTGCTGCAGCTGGCCCACGATGCGATGGGCGGCCTCAACGTGCTCGTCAACAATGCCGGCATCGGTTCGCTCGGCTCGGTCGAGGATGAGAGCTACGAGATGTTCAAGAAGGTGCAGACCGTGGATGTCGACTCGATCTTCCTCGGCTGCAAATACGCGATTCCCTTGATGCGTGCGCATGGCCTCGGCTCGATCATCAACATTTCGTCCATCGCCGGCATCATCGCCAGCGGCAATTACGTGTCCTACAACACGGCCAAGGCGGCGGTGCGTCACATTTCCAAATCCATTGCGTTGCACTGCGCCAAGACAGGCGGCCAGATCCGGTCGAACTCCGTACACCCCGTATTCATCAATACGCCGATCCTGGACCGCACCAAGGAAATGTTCGGAGAGGAAAAGGCACTTCAAAAGCTCGGCCGGCAAATTCCGCTCGGCAAGGTCGGCGAACCGGACGACATCGCTTATGCTGTCCTCTATCTCGCCTCGGATGAGTCCAAGCTCGTCACCGGCATCGAACTAAAAGTGGATGGCGGCATCAGCGCGATGTAGTCTGTCGGCACGGTCACGCGAAAGGCACCTGACATGATCCGGACCCTGCTCATCGCTGCACCAGCCCTTCTCATTGCCGCCTGCGCGACAGCGCCGACGGCCGCGCCGATTGTTGCGGCAGAACGCGCCTTTGCCGATGACGGCTATGCGCGCGGTGTGAAAGCCTCGTTCATGGCCTATGCCGCGCCGGATGCGGTGATGTTCGCGCCGGAGCGGGTTTATGTGCATGACTTTTTCGGCGCCCAGCCCGACGCACCGCCGGATCCGTCGCGCCCGCACCTCGTCTGGTGGCCGCTGGCGGCCGGCATCTCGGCCTCGGGTGATCTTGGCTTCACCACCGGTCCGTATGCCTACGACGAGGACCGGCGCGGATACTATTTCACGGTCTGGCAGCGCCAGCCGGACGGCGAATGGAAATGGGTGATCGATGCCGGGGTCGAAGCCGATGCCGCAACGGCGCCCGGGCAAGGGGCCCCGGTCGATTATCTGCCGGTTGCCACACTCGGCAGCGTGTCACCGGATACCGCCTTTTCGGACGTGATGGTGATCGAAGGCGAGATGGCCAGCAAATCGCAGCAGGATGCGCGCGCCGCGTATGACGGAAAGCTCGCGCCCGAAGCGCGGATGCACACCAAGGGCCTAGCCCCGGCCACCGATCAGGCCGGCCGGTCGGCGGCCCTGCAGGGCCGTCCGGAGGCCTTGTCCCTGACACCACTCGGCGGCGGCGCCTCGGGCGCAGGCGATCTCGTTTGGACTTATTCCAGCGCCGGATGGACGGGCGGTGAAGGCCCCATGACCGGCTTCGTTGTGCGCGTCTGGCAAAAGCGCGAGGCCGGTTGGCAGATCGTGTTCGATGAACTCATCCCCTCGCCCTGATGGTCCGTCCGGGCTGAGCCCGGGGCGCTGAACCACTGTTTCCGGGTCAATAGCTGCGCCTTGGGCGCACCAAAGATTCCGTCTTGATTTGCATTCAATTGTTGTCTATACACAACATATCGATGTAATTAAAAGGCAAAACCAGGTGGTTCACAACAGGCTATCTGTCTTCCGGGCAGAACGTAATCTCAGCCGGAAAGACCTTGCCGAACAGGTCGGGGTCAACCCGCAGACGATCGGCTATCTCGAGCGAGGCGATTACGCGCCCTCGGTCGAACTGGCGCTGAAGCTCGCCGCTCTTTTCGACGTGCCGGTCGAGCAGCTTTTTTCCCTCAAACCCTTTGCGCCGCTCGCGGCCAGTCTCAAGAATCAGGAGTCCTGAAACCATGTATATCCGTTCGAAATCCCGGCCTGCTGGCCGCCAGATGTCCACGCCGATCATCCGGGGTCTGATTGTTGGCCTCTACACGCTGTATCCGGTGGGCTGCATCCTGCAGCTGCTCCCGGAGAGTTGGGGGGGCGGCACGGCCTTGTCGGTTGCCGGCCTGATTGCAGTTGCCGCGTCGCTGATCATGTTCGCGGTCCTGGCCGGCTCAAGCTTGCAGCGACAGGCGCAGGAGCAGGAAAGCGAACTCGACGAGCGTGAACGGGCGGACCGCAACAAGGCAGCCTTCTACGCGCATTCGGTGTTTTCGTCCGTCGTGCTTCTTGGCTTGATCTACATCATGCTGACGACCGACATGGCGGACGCTGGAAAGCTTGATCTTTGGCGCCCGTCCACCGGCGACCATTGGAACGCAATTTTCTGGGGCCTGGGTCTTCTGTCGGTGACCTTGCCCGGCGCGGTCCTTGCGTTCGGAAAGGCTCCGCCGGATATGGACTAGCCCTGCGGCAGTGGCTGCTTGCCCGTAACCCGCCAGGCGTAGATCGCCAGCACACCGACGAGGATGGCGGACGCGATCATCGGAAAGGCATGGTTCAGCTGGTAGAGGCCCGCGCCGATTAGGGGCCCGAAAATGAACCCGGCCGGCGGCGCGGCTGAGAGTAGCGCCGCGGCGGCGCCCTGTTCCGACCGGCTGACCGACAGGCTGCCAAGCGCGTTGGCTGCCGGAATCGCCAGGGCGGACCCGGCACCCACCAGCAGGAAGCTGAGGCAGAGCGCGGGGAAAGCGAGGAAGGTATCAGCCGAAATGTAACCGGCGCAGACAAGGGCCAACCCGATGGGAAGGATCCGTCTCGGATCCGGCTTGACCCGCGCGATGTAGCCGAACTGGACTGCAATCGTGGCGACCGCCATGCAGGCAAAGGCGATGCCTGTATAGAGCACCGCCGCCTGGCCCGCATTCTCCGCGTGCGTTTCGTTGAGCCGGTAGCGGTCCTCGATGAACCAGGCGAGCGTTTGCTGCACCATGCCGACGCCAATGAAATAAGACACCAGGAATGCAAGGTGGGGGCGAACGCGCGGATCGGTCATCGCCAGCGGCTTCGGCCGGGCCGAATCGCGCGGGCGTGGCACGGTTTTCGGCAGACTGAAGCCGAGCAAAGCGGCAACCGCGAGGCAGAGCACAATCGAACCCCAGAGCGGCGCAAGCGCGCCAAATGGGGCGAGCGCCGCTGCACCTGCG
>JBGSKU010000031.1:0-4780 GCA_041741055.1 Hyphomonas sp. | reverse complement strand
GGGTCAGTCTTCATTTTCGAGCCGGGCGGCGAGGGCTTCCACCCGGCCAGCCATGGTGATCAGGATTTCGACGGCGCGGGCATCGGTTTCGGGCCGGGCGGAGACGCCGCGCCGGGCGCTGTCGAGCTCGTCCATCAAGGCGAGCGCCGTGATCAGCAAGAGGCGCTCGTCGCCGATATCGCCCACAGCATCGGAAATCTGGCGGACCCTGGTGTCGAGCTGCTCGGCGAGGCGCTGAACCCGCATTTCCTACCCGGGCGCGCAGGCGATCGAGAAGGTGCGGCCACGCAGGGTGATGTCGGCCTTGGCCATCTATTCCCCCTCGCTGCCGAGGGCCGCGCGGACTTCCGCAATGGCGGAGCCGAGGGCCATACTCGCCTCATCGGCGAGTGACTGGAGTTCTCTTTCGCGCGCCAGGGATTCGTCGAGCTCCTCGGCGAGCCGGGCCCGGTCGGTCACAAGGGCGGCAATCTCGGCCCGGAGGGCCGCCGGATTGCCGGATCGCAGCAAATGCGATTCCAGCGCAGCCTCCAGGCGCTGGAGGGCGGCATCGAGTCGGGCGGCGGCCGGGTCGAGGTCTGACATGTCTTTCTTGGACTAACGGCAATGCTGCCCGGCGCCAAGCGCCTTGACGGTGCGGCGAGAGTCTGGCCTAGCACGAAGCGCGAAAAACTCCGGGAGACCAGCAGAATGGCTGTCACTAATCGCGACATGGCAAATGCCGTGCGGGCGCTGTCCATGGACGCCGTCGAAGCTGCAAAATCGGGCCATGTCGGCCTGCCTCTGGGCATGGCGGACGCCGCAACGGTGCTGTTCCGCAAATTCCTGAAGTTCGATCCGAAAGACCCGGCCTGGCCGGATCGCGACCGTTTCGTGCTCTCGGCGGGCCACGGGTCGATGCTGATCTATTCGTTGCTGCACCTGACCGGCTACAAATCGGTCTCGCGCGACGATATCCGCAATTTCCGCCAGCTGGGCGCAAAGACGCCGGGTCACCCCGAGAATTTCGTGACCGCCGGTGTCGAGACCACGACCGGGCCGCTGGGGCAGGGTATTGCCACGGCCGTTGGCATGGCGATGGCCGAGCGCCACCTGAATGCACGGTTCGGCGACGATCTGGTCGATCACCGCACTTGGGTGATCGTGGGCGATGGCTGCCTGATGGAAGGCGTGAGCCAGGAGGCGATCACGCTGGCCGGGCACCTGAAGCTGAACAAGCTGATCGTGCTGTTCGACGACAATGCGGTGACCATCGACGGGTCGACCAACTTGTCCGATTCGACCGACCAATGCATGCGTTTCGAGGCTTCGGGCTGGGCGACGCGCCGCGTGGACGGGCATGACGAGAAGGACGTGGCTGACGCGCTGAAATGGGCGACGAAGCAAAAGAGGCCGGTCTTCCTGGCGGTGAAAACGATCATCGGTTTCGGTGCGCCGAAACTGGCCGGGACCGGCAAGGCCCATGGCGGCCCGTATGGCGCCGAGGAGATTGCCGGTATCCGCGAGGCGCTCGGCTGGCCGCATGCGCCGTTCGAAGTGCCTGAGGCGATCGAGAAAGCTTGGGAGAAGGCGGGCGAGCGCAGCCGCGAGGACCACGCAGCCTGGAAGAAACGCCTCGCCGCCAGCCCGCACAAGGGCGAGTTCAATGCCGCGATCGCCGGCCGCTTGCCGAAGAATCTCGGCAAGGCCGTGGCCAAGCACAAGAAGGCCGTCGTCGAAGGCGGCGCCTCCAAGGCCACCCGTGTTTGGAGCGGCGAAGCGCTTGAAGTGATCACGCACCTCGTGCCGGAGATGGTGGGCGGCTCGGCCGACCTGTCGGGTTCGAACAATACCAAGACCAGCTCCACGGCGCCGATGACGCCGAAGAGCTGGGACGGGCGCTATATCCATTACGGCGTGCGCGAGCATGCGATGGCAGCGGCGATGAACGGCATGGCGCTGCATGGCGGCATCATTCCGTATTCGGGCACGTTCCTCGTGTTCGCCGATTACAGCCGCGCGGCCATCCGCCTCGGCGCGCTGATGGGCCTGCGTGTGGTGCACGTGATGACCCACGACTCGATCGGGCTGGGCGAAGACGGGCCGACCCACCAGCCGGTGGAACAGATCGCGTCGCTGCGTGCGATGCCGGACATGCTGGTGTTCCGCCCCGCCGATGGCGTGGAGACGGCCGAGTGCTGGGAACTGGCGCTGGCGCGTCAGGAGGGACCATCCACGATGGCGCTGACCCGTCAGAACGTGGCGCCGGCCCGGAAGACGCATACGGACGAAAACCTCTCCGCCAAGGGGGCCTATGTCCTCTCGCCGGCAAAGGGCAAGGAGCGCGGCGTACTGATCGCGACGGGCTCGGAAGTCGAGATCGCGCTGAAGGCGCAGGCGCTGCTGGCGGCCGAAGGGATCGGCGTGCGCGTCGTCTCGATGCCGTCGATGGAACTATTCGGCCAGCAGGATGCGGATTACCAGCAGGCGACGCTCGGCAAGGGCTTGCCGAAAGTGGCGGTCGAAGCCGGCGTTCGGTTTGGCTGGGATCGCTGGATCGGTGCGGATGGGGGCTTTGTCGGCATGGACAGCTTCGGGGCCAGCGCGCCTTACCAGCAGCTCTACAAGCATTTCGGCATCACGGCGGAAGCCGTGGTCGATGCCGTGAAGGCGCGGCTCTGACCTATCCGAGAATCCGCGGAAGCCACATGATCAATGCGGCGCCGAGAATTCCGCCGATCATCACCAACGTCAGCAGGCTGACGAGGGCGGCTGTTGCTGGTTTCGCCCAAGCGGACGAGCTTGTCTCGGCCCAGAGATAGATCTGGTAGACCCCGAGCGGGATCAGCGTCTGCCCCAACATGGCGGCCCGGCCTGCGGGGCCGTCGAGTTGATCGCCGAGACCCGCACCGCCGGTTGAAATGGCCCATGCCATCATCATGACGCGCAGGAACCAGACACCGCTCGCCGCCAGGAAGAGCCGCGTTGCCCAGCGTCGGTGCGCCGCAAATTGCCTTCGCCGTGCGGTCTGGAAGGCGAGGAGGGCGCACGCGAAAATGACAGCTCCGTTCAGGGATTGCAGGATCTGATTGGGCAGGCCGCCGAATGCCGGGCGAATGGCCTGCAGGACGATGGCGCCCGAACTGATGATCAGTGCGATCAAGATATAGGCACGCCCGTTCCAACGATGGAATGCCCGCGCCCGGTTCCGGATGGCGGGGATCAACTGCAACGGGCCGGATAATGTAATCACGAAAGCGAGTACCAGATGCACGGCCAGAAGCGCATTGCCCGGCGCGTCGCCCTTGATCAGCCCGTTGAACAGGGTGTCGTTCCAGCGCGCCGAATTGCCTTGCAGCGCGCTGAGACCGTAATTGAAATAGATATAGATCGCGAACAGCACCTGGCCTGCAAAAGCCGAGATGAACCAGAAGGCGCCGGCGCGCGCGAGCGCACGAGCGTGGGGTGCGGAATCGTTGGAAAGACTGGTCATGCGGAGTCCGGGAGGCAGGTAAGGAGGCCGCAAGACTAGGAAAGATGAGGCGACCCCGGTATGACCCAGCGCTTCAGTTTCCTGACCTTTCGTGCCAATGGCAGACTGGAACGATGCAAGACCCAACCGTTTCCGCAGGATATGTCCGTTCGCTGCTGACGCTCGCCGTCAAGCGCGGCGCCAATGCGGCCGAGCTTCTGGAGGCCGCTCAGATCGATCCCAGCCTCATCGAAGAGCCGGATGAGCGGGTGACGTTCGACCGGTTCAAAGTCTTGATGCTGGCATCGAAAGCGGCCTGCCGGGATCCGGCGCTCGCGTTGCACTTCGGCGCCGCAGAGCCCTTTGCCGATCTATCGATTGTCGGCCTGATCGCCCACGCCGCCAAAAGCATGCGCGAAGCCTTTGAGCAGACAAATCGCTATGCGAGGCTTGTTGTGGAGGTGGATGGTCATGAATCGGGTCCGCGGTTTGCAGTGGTGACGCGTGGGGACGGTGTCTGGATTGAAGACCGGCGCCGCAATCCCAATGCCTTTCCGGAGTTGACGGAATCGACCTGGGTGAGGTTTGTTCAAGATTACAAGCGCGCGTTTCCAAACCGCGCACCGTTCGTCCTCGAAGTGCATATGACCCATCCGGCGCCGCCACATGCCGCTGCGTATCCGGATTTTTTCAGCATGCCGGTCCGGTTCGATGCGCCATGGAACGCGCTCCGGATCCGGGAAAGCTGGTTGGATGAGCCGACGGGGAGCAATGATCGCTATGTGTTTGGCGTTTTCAACGCGCATGCAGCGGAACTGATGAAGACGCTTGCCGAAGCCAGGACCATCCGTGGACAAATTGAAAGCGCCCTGGTGCCGATCCTTCATACCGGCAGGGTTTCGATGGAGATCGTGTCGCGGCGCCTCGGCTGCAGCCGTTCCACCTTGCACCGAAGGCTGAAGCAGGACGGCGAATCATTCGAATCCATTCTGGACGATTTGCGCCGGCGCCTTGCGATCGACTATCTCGAGAGCCGGAAAGTGTCGGTCAACGAAGCGGCCTATCTCACCGGGTTTTCCGAGCCCTCGGCATTCTCCCGCGCGTTCCGGCGCTGGACGGGAACGAGCCCGGGAAAGTTCAAGGCTGGCCACAACTGACGCGGCCGCGCCGATTCAAAGTCCGACATAGTTCGCACGCGGACGGATGGGGCGCGCGCTGGCGCGTTGCTCCAGGGCGTGTGCGATCCAGCCGGCCATGCGTCCGCTGGCGAAAATCAGGAACGGCGCGTCGTCCGGAAGGGAAAGCTGCACGCTGAGCGCGGCGAGCGCC
>JBGSKU010000030.1:0-3540 GCA_041741055.1 Hyphomonas sp. | reverse complement strand
GATTCGAAGACCGACAGGTAAGCGGCGGTGCCGACGCTGCCGGAGTTGGGGGGAAAGTTGAACAGCGTGATCGCAAGCTTGCGGCTGGCGCGCGCGGAGCGCTTCAGCCTCACCAGCTTGTCGACACGTGCGGCGAGTTGCTCGGCCCGCTCGGGGCAGACCTGCATGCGTCTGTTGTCATCGGCGAAAGTGCAACGGCGGGCGCATCCGGTACACGTCGTGCCATGGTCGGCGCGCCCGCCGATGACAATGGATCCCGTCGCGCCATCAAGCTCCGGCAAGGCGACCATGATGGTCGTCTCGATAGGCGTCAGTCCGCGTGTGCTCTGTCCCCAATCGGACAGCGACTGGAATTCTGACGCCAGGGCGCAGACATAGGGAATATCGAGGGTCTTCAACATCTCGACGGCGCCGTCTGCATCGTTGAACGCGGGGCCGCCGACCAGGGAAAAGCCGGTGAGGGAAACGAGTGCATCAATCGTCGGCGCATCGCCGCGCATGAAGTAACGCTTGATCGCGGCGCGGGCATCAAGGCCGCTGGCGAAGGCCGGAACCACGCGCAGGCCGCGCGATTCGAGCGCTGCGATGACGCCGTCATAATGCGCCGAGTCGCCGGACGTGATGTAGGAACGCAGAACCAGCAGTCCGACCGTGGGCCGATTGCCTGCAGACTTCGGCAGGGCTTCGATCCGTTCGGATACGGATGGTTTCATGGCAGGATGATAGAGACCGGTCTCCGGGAACTCTTCAGGCGCCGCGGGATTCATCTTTCCGCGCATATGGGCGCGCGAACCGGCTGCGTAGCGATCGATCAGGAAGCGCACCGAGTTGGCGATGTTCTTCTCGGAACCCGCCAGCAGGTATTGCATCGTGACGAAATAGGCGCGGACATCCTGGGCGACACCCGGAATGTACCGCAGGATCTTCGGCAGCCGGCGCAGCGTCTTCATCTGCTTTTCGCCGGCCTTCGATTTGTCGCCCGAACCCCGAAGGCGCTTCATCAGCGCAATCGGGCCGCTGGCCGGCTTCGACATGTCGAAACGGTCGAGGCGCGTCAGCTGGACGATATCGGATGCCGACATCGCACCGACGATCGCATCGCAACCCTCGCGGCGCGCCTGAAGGGCCGGCAAGATGGCACGCACATGGTCTTCAAGGAACAGCATCGTGGCGATGATAAAATCGGCGTTTCCGACATCCTCGACGGCGCGGGCGAGTGCACCGGGGTGGCGGTCCCATTCCGATGCAGGATGAAAGGCGAGCGTCAGGCCGGGATGAGTACGACGCAGCTCAGCCTCAGCGGCGCGGATCGCGGTGCCGAGATGCGAATCGAGCGAAAGGATGACGACCTTGACAGGCGTCTTGTCGACCAGGGTGGGACGCTCAGCGGCCATAACTCGCCTTTGCGTCGTAGAGTGTTTCGAGCGTGATGGTCTCGAGATGCTTGTCGCGGGCGAAAGCCTCGGTGTTCCGCTTGGCCTTTCCCCGCACAAAGAAAGGTATCTTCCTCAGCTCGTTTTCTGCTTCCGGCGCCCAGTGCACGATGGCGATTGCGCCCTCCCCTGCTTGAACAGCAGCGGTCTCGATCTCAGCTGCCTTGTCGGCGGCGCCGTGTCCGCCGAGGTGTGAAGCACCAGCCGAATCGTTGAATTCGAAATCATCGCGGAACATGCCGAGCAGGTGCTCTTCGAGCCCCATCAGCAGCGGGTGAACCCAGGTGTCGAACAGGACGTTGGCACCCTCGAACCCCATTTGCGGCGCATAGCGCGCCGGGAAGTCCTGAACATGGACCGGCGCAGAAATGACGGCGCAGGGAATGCCGAGACGCTTCGCAATGTGGCGTTCCATCTGCGTGCCGAGAATCAGTTCGGGCTGCAGCCGGGCGATGGCGGCCTCGACTTCAAGATAGTCTTCCGTGATCAACGCTTCGAGGCCGAGGGCCGATGCGGCCTCGCGAACAGGCCGGGCGAATTCGCGGTTGTAGCAACCAAGGCCCACAACCTCGAAAGCCAGCTCGTCGCTGGCAACCCGGGCCGCCGCGAGCGCGTGCGTACCGTCCCCGAAAATGAAGACGCGCTTGCCGGTGAGATAGTTCGAATCCACGGAGCGCGACCACCAGGGCAGGTTGCTCGCAAAGGCCGAGAGATCGGGAATTTCGATTCCGGCGAGGCTGCAGACTTCAGCGATGAAATCCTGCGTCGCGCCGACACCGATGGGTACCGTCCGCGTGTAGGGCTGGCCGAATTCCTTTTCGAGGAACCGGGCGGCAACGTCAGCAATCTCGGGATAGAGCACGACATTGAAGTCAGCCACCGGCAGGCGGACGAGATCTGCAGGCGTTGCACCCATCGGCGCAATCACATTGATGTCGATGCCGAGCTGGAACAGGAGACCGGTGATCTCGCGTACATCGTCGCGGTGCCGAAAACCCAGCGCTGTCGGGCCAAGCACATTGCAGGTCGGACGGACAAGCCGGCTTGCGCCGGGCTTCGGCTGTTCGGTGGCAAGCCCGCGCACGAGACGGTAGAAGGTCTCCGATGCCCCCCAGTTTTCCTTCTTCGAATACGATGGCAGCTCGAGCGCAATCACGGGAACCGGCAAATCGAGCGCCTTCGTCAGGCCGCCCGGATCATCCTGGATCAGTTCGGCTGTGCAGGACGCGCCGACCATCATCGCCTGGGGCTGGAAGCGCTCATACGCATCCCGGGCCGCACGCTTGAAGATCTCGGCCGTGTCGGAGCCGAGGTCGCGGGCTTCGAAAGTCGTATAAGTCACCGGCGGGCGCTTGCCGCGGCGCTCGATCATCGTGAACAGCAGGTCGGCGTACGTGTCGCCTTGTGGGGCGTGGAGCACGTAATGAAGCCCCTCCATGGCCGTCGCGATCCGCATCGCGCCGACATGCGGGGGGCCTTCATATGTCCAGACCGTGAGTTGCATCAGACCGCGAGCCTCGTGCGCCGGATAAGCGGGCGGGCGAACAGCTCGGCGAGATCGCCGCACTGTTCGTAGCCCTGGATGGGTGTGAAGACGAGCTCGATCGACCATTTGGTCGTCAGGCCCTCCTGCTCCAGCGGATTGGCGAGCCCGAGACCGCACAGCGTGATGTTCGGGCGCACTTCGCGGGCGCGCTCGAGCTGCAGGTCGACATCCTGGCCTTCGCTGAGGCGCACGTCGGGAGGCAGCAAAGCCAGCTCATCGGCCATGTGTCCGGCATGCAGGTAAGGCGTGCCAACCTCTTCCAACCGCATGCCGAGTTCGCGTGACAGGAAGCGCGCAAGCGGCACTTCGATCTGCGAATCCGGGAAGCAGAACAGCGATTTGCCGGCGAGCGTGTCACTGTACCGGACGAGGGCGCGCGTCGCCCGCGCCCGCGGCATTTCCGTGACTGCCTGGAACAAGGCGGGCGACACGCCAAAAGCAGTAGCGGCCGCCATGAGCCAGGCCGTCGTTCCCTCGACGCCCAGCGGGAACAGGGCCGGAAGGTGTTCGGCGCCGCGCGCCTCCAGCGCCCGGGCTGTATCGCGCAACCAGGGCTGGGCC
>JBGSKU010000029.1:0-4346 GCA_041741055.1 Hyphomonas sp. | reverse complement strand
AGGCCAGGTCAGGCCGGCGCGGTGACGTGGTCGAGCACGCGCAGCGTGAAGGCGTAGTCGTTGCCCTCGCCGGCTTCATAGCGAGTGCTGGCGGTTTCCGACCAGCTGCGCGAGGCAAGCTCGGGGAAGAAGACATCTCCTTCCGGCGCGGCATCGACTTCGGTGAGGTAGATGCGGTCGGCGATGGGCAAGGCGAGTTCGTAGATGGCGGCGCCGCCGATGACGAAGACTTCGCTCTTGCCTTCGCGCAGGGCCATCGCCTTGGCGGCGTTGATGGCCGGCGCTACGCTGGAATAGACGCGCGCTTCGGCGGCGTCATAGTTCCAGTCGCGGCTGATCACGATGTTCGGCCGGCCGGGCAGCGGACGCTTGGGCAGGCTTTCCCAGGTCTTGCGGCCCATGATGACCGGCGCGCCCATGGTCGTGCGCTTGAAATGGGCAAGGTCGTCCTTCAGGCGCCAGGGCAATTGCCCGGCGGCACCGATCACTCTATTTCGTCCTTGGGCCACGATGAGGCTGAGGCGGATGGGTTCGATCATGGGCGTGGTTCCCTGCTGCCTCGCGACAGACAAACTAGGCGCTGTCCCCGGCGCGGTTAACTCTGAATGTGTGAATTGGGGCGTCTTGCCCCCGGTATCCAGTCCGGGGCAAGGAGATTGCGCAGCGATTGCTGCATTTGCGAACACCGAGGGGGCTGTGGATGGGTTTTGATATCGGCGCGGTGCTGACGAATGGCCATCCGGGCCTGCTGATTCCCGCGCTGGCCGCGCTCGGATTGACCTTTGCGGCCATCTGGCTGCTGCAAGGCCGCGTCTGGGCGATAATCTATGTGATGGTGATTCCGTTCCTGAACTGGTCGTTCGGGGTGATTCCGGAATTCCAGGTGCTGGCGCCCGGCCAGAACAGCCTTTTTTCGCACGGTGTTTCGCTGCACCCGATGACCCTCGTGACTGGCATGGTGTTCGTCGTGCGCGATTTCGTGCAGCGCGAGATGGGCCACCGGGTGCTGATCCTGATGGCGATCGCGGTGTCCTGGTCGTTCTTCTACGCTTGGCCGGTGATTGCACTGGCGAGCGGGATTGCGTTCGCAATTTCGGAGGGCGTGGACTGGCTGCTGTTCACCTTCTCGAAATATCGCCTGTCGACGCGGATCCTGTTGTCGAGCGCGTTGGCGGCGCCGGTGGATACGACGGTGTTCCTGTATGGCGCAGACCTCGCCAAGCAGATGCAGCTGGGGCTGGAGCCCGGCAATTCGCTGCACGTGTGGAACTGGATCGTGTTCGTGATCGGAAAGATGGTAGGCGCAGTCGTCGTGTCCGCAATCATCCGGCGGCGCGAAGATCTGGGCCTGATTTCGGAGCGGGCGGCTTAGTTTTTTCTGCTCGGCGCTGTTGCTGAGCCCTTCGGTCTCGGCGCGCCTTCGCCTTGCTCGTGGGGCGCGCCGCCTCGGCGTTTGTATTTGCTCCGCCCCACCCCAGCCCTCCCCACGCTTCGCGCGAGGAGGGGGTAGGTTGCATTGCCGGGACACCCTCAGTTCGCCCCGAAGGCGGACCTGTCCCCTCCCCGCTCGGCGGGGAGGGTTAGGGTGGGGCAAGTGTTGTCGGGTCCTACTCCGCCTCGAGCACTTTCTGCTTGAACAGGTAGCCTGCAAGCGCTGCACCGATCAGCGGGGCGATCAGGAACAGCCAGAGCTGGCCGATGGCCGTTCCGCCGACGATGACCGCCGGGCCGAAGCTGCGCGCGGGGTTCACCGAGACGCCTGTGACCTGGATGCCTACGATGTGGATGACCGTCAGGGTGAGGCCGATGGCAAGACCGGCGACCATGCCGGGCGCCGATTTCTGGGTGGATCCGAGGATCACCACGAGGAACAGGAAGGTGGCCACGATCTCGAACACGAAGGCGGCCGTGAGATTGTACTCCCCGAGATAGCCGGGGCCCCATCCGTTCTGGCCGAGGCCGTTGGCGGCAAGGTCATAGCCCGCCTTGCCGGTGGCCATCAGGTAGAGCACGCCGGCGCCGAGCAGCGCCCCCAGGAACTGGGCGGCCCAGTACTGGAACATGGCGTTCATCGACAGGCGGCCGGCGACGAACGCGCCGAAGCTGACGGCCGGATTGACGTGGCAACCCGAGATCGGCCCGATTCCGTAAGCCATGGCGACGATGGCGAGCCCGAACGCGAAGGCGATGCCGAGCTGGCCGACTTCGCCGCCTGCCAGTACGGCCGAGCCGCAGCCCAACAGGACCAGTGTGAATGTGCCGATGAGCTCGGCGATGAATATTTTCATGGTCTTCCCCTATTTGCGGCTTGTTGAGCCGGCGCGCCCCTTTCGGTACGCGCGCGGAAGTTGCCGGGCTTCGGGGCTTCCGGCAAGCCGCTCAGGCGGTCTTGCCTTCGGCGGCCGATGCGGCAACACAAGAAGACTGGAAACGACACGGGAGACTGACCGCATGAAGACGGCACGCGCCATGACGCTCTCAGCCCTTGCCGCCTTGCTGGCAGGCTGCGGCACGACCGAAACGCCCGCGCCGGAGCGCACGGAGCCCTCCGAGGCCGCGATGCCGGCGCAGACCAGTCCCGCCGCCAAGGAAGAGCCCGTCGCGAAGATCGTCTCCCTGCCCTTCCGGGTGGACATCACGTTCAGCCCCGCCGCGCTGGAGAAGATGCAGGAAACACATGCCGAACTCGGCGTCTCGGCAGACTATTACGGCGTGCCGAAGGACCCAGCAGCGCCCGGCCTTGATCCGGACCTTGGCGTCTGGCTCGGCGGCGAAATGGAGACGATGCCGGCCGGCAACCGGTCGGTGACCATGAAGGGCAAGATCGATGCGGCGAGGGTCGCGCGTGAAGTGGCCGGCGATGCGCGTGTGCGCGTCATGGCCTTCCCGGTCCGTGCCTATGCCGCGCAATCCGTCATCACCTGTTCGGAATTCGACGAAGTGCTGCCGATCGCCGTCGAGACGGGCGGCACGGTTCACTGCACGCTGACAGGTAAGTAGCCGGGCTCAGACCGCGACGGCCGCCTTGATGTGCGGGTGCGGATTGTAATTGTCGATCCGGAAATCCTCATAGGTCCAGCCGAAGAGATCGGTCTTGTCCGGGTTCATCCAGAGCGTCGGAAGCGGGCGCGGCTCGCGCGTCAGCTGCAGGCGGGCCTGATCGAGATGGTTCAGGTAGAGGTGCGTGTCGCCGAACGTGTGCACGAACTCGCCGGGCTGAAGGCCGGCGGCGCGGGCCATCATGTGCGTCAGCAGCGCGTAGGAAGCGATGTTGAACGGCACGCCGAGGAAGACATCCGCCGAGCGCTGGTAGAGTTGGCAGTTCAGGCGGCCGTTGGCGACATTGAACTGGAACAGGCAGTGGCACGGCGGCAGCGCCATGTCGTTCACGTCCGCCGGGTTCCAGGCCGAGACGATCAGGCGGCGGGAGTTCGGGTTGGTGCGGATTTCGTCGAGGACCCACTGGATCTGGTCGATGGTGCGCCCATCGGGCGCCGCCCAGCTGCGCCACTGCTTGCCGTAGACGGGGCCGAGGTCGCCATTCTCGTCGGCCCACTCATCCCAGATCGAGACGCCATTGTCCTTGAGCCAGGCGATGTTGGTTTCACCGCGCAGGAACCAGAGGAGTTCAACGATGATCGAGCGGGTGTGCAGGCGCTTCGTGGTCAGCAGCGGGAAGCCGTCGGCAAGGTCGAACCGCATCTGCCGGCCGAACACGCCGATCGTGCCGACGCCGGTGCGGTCGCCGCGTTCGTGGCCGTTCTGCAGGATGTCCTGCATGAGCGCGTGATACTGCTGCATCCGGGAGTCCTCTCGAATCGGGGCATTGTAAGTTAACCGGTCCGCGGTGCGCCAGTAACTTTTAATCGCGATTTGGAAACCGTAACTCAAGGTTACCCGCGCATACCCTACTTGAGCTTTTGATGAGGATCGCAGCCCAAGGGGTACACACGGTTATGGTTCACGATGCAGGATTTCCGCGCCGGCATGCCCGGTTTGCCCGCGATGAGCGCGGTAATGTCGCGATGTTGTTCGCGCTGGCCTGCCTGGTGATCTTCCCGCTGGTCGGGTTCGCGATCGATTTCTCGCGCGTGATCGTCGATGAGCACAAGCTGCAGATGGCGACAGATGCGGCAGCGCTGGCCGCCGCACACGACTCGTTCATGGAGGCCGATGAGCGCCGCGCGATCATCGAGGCCCACCTTGATCACCTCGAGGAAGAGCTTGGACGCGAAATCACCTACGAGCTGAGCCAGGATTCCAATGGCAAGATCCTTCTGGTCACGCACCTGACGACCCAGACCACGATCGCCCAGGTCATGGGGCGCGACATTGTGGAGATTACG
>JBGSKU010000028.1:0-5375 GCA_041741055.1 Hyphomonas sp. | reverse complement strand
GGGCAAGCTGACCATCGCCTCGGCGCTTGGTGACGATGCCGACCGTCAGCGCTCGCTGGCCTCCGTGCGCCGTGCCCGCGAACGCGAACGCGAACGCAAGATGGGTGGCGCAGGTGACCGCGAGAAGGTCTCGATCGAAGTCACCTTGCCGGAAACCATTACGCTGCAGGATCTCGCCCAGCGCATGAACGAACGCGTCGCCGACGTCGTGAAGTTCATGTTCAAGCAGGGCGAAATGCTGCGCGGCAACGATATCGTCGATGCCGATACCGCAGAGCTGATTGCGGCCGAGTTCGGCCACACCGTGAAGCGCGTCTCGGAAGCTGACGTCGAGATCGGTCTCGAAGGCGTGGCCGACGACGAAGGCGAACTGCAGCCGCGTCCGCCGATCGTGACCATCATGGGCCACGTCGACCACGGCAAGACCTCGCTGCTCGACGCCCTGCGCAAGACCGATGTCGTCTCCGGCGAAGCCGGCGGCATCACGCAGCATATCGGTGCCTATCAGGTTCAGCTGAAATCCGGTGAACGCATCACCTTCCTCGACACGCCGGGCCACGCGGCCTTCACGGCCATGCGCGCCCGCGGCGCCAACGCCACCGATATCGCGGTGCTTGTGGTTGCGGCGGACGACTCGATCATGCCGCAGACAGTGGAATCCATCAATCACGCCAAGGCGGCCGGTGTGCCGATCATTGTGGCGGTCACCAAGACCGACCTGCACGACGCAAACCCGGAAAAAGTACTGACAGACCTCCTGCAGCACGACATCCAGGTCGAAGCCATGGGCGGCGCCACGCAAGCTGTGAAGGTCTCGTCGAAAACCGGCGCCGGCCTTGATGATCTGACCGACGCCATCTCGTTGCAGGCCGAGCTTCTCGAGCTGAAGGCCAACCCGAACCGAGACGCCGACGGTGTCGTGATCGAAAGCAAGCTCGACAAGGGCCGCGGCCCGGTCGCCACCGTGCTTATCAAGCGCGGCACCCTGAAGCGCGGCGACATCGTCGTGGCCGGCGCCCAGTGGGGCAAGGTCCGCGCGCTCGTCGATGAGCGCGGCCAGCAACTCGGCGAAGCAGGCCCTTCGCTTCCGGTGGAAGTGCTGGGTCTTGATGGCGCGCCCGATCCGGGCGAGGCCCTCGTTGTGGTCGACAGCGAATCGCGCGCCCGGGAGATCACGGAATACCGTGCCCGGACGAAACGCCAGATCGCCGGGAATGCCGGTGTGGCGGCCCGCGTCTCGCTCGACCAGCTGCTCAGCCGCCTCAAGGACGGCGCTATCGAAACCCGTGAACTGCCGATCGTCCTCAAGGCCGATGTGCAGGGGTCCGTCGAGGCCATTTCGATGTCGCTGGACAAGATCTCGACCGAGGAAGTCCGCGGCCGCGTCGTTCACGGCGCTGTCGGCGGGATTTCCGAATCCGATGTCCTGCTGGCCAAGTCGTCGAGTGCGCCGATCTTCGCGTTCAACGTCCGCGCCAACAAGCAGGCCCGCGACCTCGCCGAGCGCGAAGGCGTGGAGATCCGCTACTATTCGGTGATCTACGACCTGATCGACGACGTCAAAGCGACCCTGTCGGGCATGCTGGCGCCGGAGAAGCGCGAAACCTTCCTCGGCTATGCCGACATCCTGGAAGTCTTCAACATCACGAAGACGGGCAAGGTCGCCGGTTGCCGGATTTCCGAAGGCAAGGTGCTTCGCGGTTGCGGCGTGCGCCTGCTGCGCGACAACGTGGTTATTCACGAAGGCCGCCTGAAGACGCTGAAGCGCTTCAAGGATGAAGTGACCGAAGTGAACGCAGGCATGGAATGCGGCATGGCCTTCGAGCGCTACGAAGACATTCGCGTTGGCGATAAAATTGAATGCTTCCAGGTAGAGGAAATCGCAAGGACACTCGCTTAACCTCTTCAGGATGAGCGAGTCCCTTTCGGTTTCCGGACGGCTGAAAAGCCGCGATTTGAAGCGCCTGATCCGGCTCAGCCGGAGCGGTACCGTCGGGCCGACCACGCTGTATTATGCCGGCCTCACGGCGCCGATCATCTCGGCCAGCGTCGCCCTGCTCGCTCAGGATACGGCCCGCTCGCTGGGCTGGGATGCTTATTCCCAGATGATGACCTCGGCCAGTCTGGCCGTGTTCGCCGGCATCACCTGGTATGTCATCTTCATGCGCTGGTCCTACCGCCACCGCCCGGGCCGGGGCACCGAGAGCAGCCACGAGACGAACGTATCGGCCGCGCCGGAGGGGCTGGTCGTGCGCAGGGGTGCGGTCGAGACCCGGATTGCCTGGGACGGTGTGCGCAAAGTGTCATCCAACAACGGACACCTTGCAGTGTTTGTGGAGGGCGCCGATATGCTGATCATCCCGGACGACTGGTTTGGGCGCGATTCCGCGCGCTGCGCCGCGTTCAAAGACTATGTGACCGCAAAGGTGAGCCGCTGATGGCCCGCAAGACTTCCACACCCGGCCTTCCGTCGCAGCGCCAGCTGCGCGCCGGGGAAATCATCCGCCATGCCCTGGCCGAGCTGATCGCGCGCGAGGACTTCCGCGACCCCGAACTGGCCGGCGTGCTGGTGACGGTCGGCGAAGTGCGCTGCTCGCCGGACCTGAAGCGTGCCAACATCTTCGTCACACCGCTCGGCGACGATACCGAGGACGGCCGGCAAAAGCTCGCGGCGGCCCTGAACCGGGCGTCTGCCTTCCTGCGGGGCCGTCTGGGGCGCGAAATCGAGCTGAAATTCACGCCCGAACTGCATTTCATCGCCGACAAATCCTATGATGAAGCCACCGCCATCGACCGGCTGCTGGCCGATCCGCGCGTGCGCCGCGACGTCGAAGGTTGAAGCCGGCGCAGCTTTTGCCGCGTTTCTGCCTTGATGCTTTGTCATTTGACAGCACCTCGCTCGCTTCCGAGAGGAAGGCTGGGCAGAAAGCCGGGGATTTGAGGCATGCAACGCCAGACGATTGACGAAGAAGGTGCGCGCCAGGGCGAAGTGTCCGCTGCTTCGCTGCAGCTGGGCGATGATACGATCGCCATCCGCCGCATTGCGACGATGAGCGTCGAGCGCCACGAGTTCTTCCCGTGGGACACGCAGGCCAATCGCAAGACCCAGAGCGTTTATGCCACTGCCTGCGTCGGTTTCCTGTTCTTTGGCCTTGTCGGCGTGGCTGCCTGGGCCGTGATGTCAGGCAATCCGGAAGCGGGCGTCCTGGCCCTGATGACCGGTGCCTTCCTGATGCTGGCCGGTCTCTTCCTCGGCACGCGTGCGGCGATGATTGCCATGCGGCTGAAGAAGAAGGAGCCCTATTACCGTCTGCTGATCGGCACGTCGGACGGGCGCCAGATTCCGCTGGTCGACAACAACCGCGAAGTCTTGACGAAGATCCGCGATGTCATCCGTCACAAGATGGACACGGGCGACACCACGGTCACCGGCGATTTCGATCTCAACATCGACAGCGTGAACCTTCGCCTGCCGCGCGGCGCGGCCACGGCCGGCAGCCCGCGCGTAGTCATTCCGCCGCCGGTCGAGGATGACGACGACCTCCTGGATCCCAAGACGGTTTCCTGAGGCCGCCGCCAAAGCCCGTGTCAGACGACGTTGAGATGCACGTCGATATTGCCGCGCGTTGCGTTCGAGTATGGGCAGACCTGATGCGTTTCATGCACCAGCGCCTCAGCTTCCGCTCGGTCCACACCCGGCAGTGACACATCGAGCGTGACTTCGAGTGCGAAGCCCTTGCCTTTGGGGTTCTGGCCGATGCCGACATGCGCGCGCACGGACGAATCCGCCGGCACCTTCACCTTCATCTGACCGGCGACGAATTTCAGCGCCGAATGGAAACAGGCGGCATAGCCGGCCGCAAACAACTGTTCCGGGTTGGTGCCCGGTCCGCCAGCGCCGCCAAATTCCTTGACCGTGTCGAGCTGGACGCTGAGGCGCCCGTCATCGGTTTTCGCGTCGCCGGTGCGGCCGCCAGACGAGGTGGCGTGGGCTGTGTAGAGGACGTTCATGGGAGGCTCCTTTGCTTCAGGCAATGTATATAGTGTCCAATTAGATTGTGCACAATGCAAAAGGTCGTTTTGCGCCGCGGCAGGCCGTTGACCTAACCTGCGCTCAGCGCACTGCGTAGCTTCTTGAGCTTCTGGCGAAGGCCCTGGATCTCCGAGGGCGAGAACCCGCCCGCTTCGGCCAGCCTGATCGGAATGCACGCGGCCTTGGACTTCAGCGCCCGGCCCTCCGGGGTCAGGCGCACCAGCACCTGGCGCTCGTCCTCGGCATTGCGGGTGCGGGTGACCAGGCCCGCCGCTTCAAGGCGTTTCAGCAGCGGCGTCAGGGTGCCGGAATCGAGGAACAGGCGTTCGCCCAGCCGGCTGACGGTCACGCCATCCTCTTCCCACAGGCTGAGCATGGTCACGTATTGCGGATAGGTGAGGCCGATCTCGTCGAGCAGCGGCTTGTAAACCTTGGTCATCTGCAGCGAGGCTGAATAGAGCGCGAAGCAAAGCTGGTTGTCGAGAAGCAGGGGATCTTCGGTGTTCGTCATGGCGGGGCCCCGGTCTGATCTGCTGAATATGGCGTGAAATGGCGATGACGCAATCGGATTGCGTGCAGGATGCAGCCCGGGCGATTGACGCGGGCCGCAGGCACCGGGTATGCGCGCCCCAGAAGTGTTCCGATCCGGCCCCGCGTTCGACCCGCCCGTCCGGACCCAGTGGAGAGACCCCGTTGTCCCGTCAGAGAAAGCGCAAGGGCGAGCCCGTCACGGGCTGGCTGAACCTGTTCAAGCCCGTCGACATGACTTCCACCCAGGCTGTGGCGATCATCAAGCGCTTGTACAATGCCGAGAAGGTCGGCCATGGCGGCACGCTCGATCCGCTGGCGGACGGCATTCTGCCGATCGCGCTGGGCGAGGCGACCAAGACGGTCCAGTGGGCGATGGACGCGCACAAGGAATACGTCTTCACCATCCGCTGGGGTATCTCGACCGCCAGCCAGGACGCGGAAGGGGAGGCGACGGCCACCTCCGATGTCCGTCCCGGCCGCGAGGCGGTGGAAGCGGCGCTGAAGGCCTATGTCGGCACCATCCGCCAAATCCCCCCGAAATTCTCCGCCATCAAGGTGGCCGGCGAGCGCGCCTACGACCTGGCCCGCGGCGGCGAGACGTTCGAGCTGGAAGCCCGCGAAGTGGATGTCCACGCAGCGACGGTCATCGGTATGCCGGATGCGGATCATTCGGTGATTCATGTCATCTCCGGCAAGGGCTTCTATGTCCGCGCGATGGCGCGTGATCTTGCCGCCGATCTCGGCGCCGAGGGCCATATCAGCCAGCTGCGCCGCACGCGCGTCGGCGCTTTCGATGCGGCGGGCGCGGTCT
>JBGSKU010000027.1:0-2438 GCA_041741055.1 Hyphomonas sp. | reverse complement strand
ATGAAGTACTCGCGAAGGTCTTGCCCAAGCCGGGCGCCGCCAATGTCCGCACCATCCGTCCGGGAGACGGCCAGCATGGCTGACACCGCCCTTCCCGCCCCCGCCCAGCCTGCGCCGCGCGGCGCTCTGCTTCAACAGTATCTCTTTGCGGGCTGGGGCATCGTCGCGCTCGTTTTCGGCGGCCTGATTGCCTGGTCTGTGTTCGCGCCGTTTGAGGGCGCAGTGTTGAGTGCGGGCCAGATCTCGGTGGAATCCAATCAGCAGGCGGTCCAACACCTTGAAGGCGGCATTGTGCGCGAGATCTATGTGCGCGAATCCGATCAGGTGGCCGAGGGCCAGAAACTGCTCTCCCTGGACGCAACCTCGACCGATGCCTCCCTGCAAGGCCTTGAAGCCCGCCTCGTCGGACTGCTGGGCACCGAAGCCCGGCTGATCGCCGAGCGCGATGGCACGACCACGCTGACACTGAGACCCGGTTTCGAGGATTTCGCCAGCCGCGACGATGTACAGGCGGTGCTGGCCTCCCAGAAATCTCTGATGACGGCGCGCGGCAGCAATCTCGGCACGCAAGGCAAGATCCTCCGTCAACGGATCGAACAGCTGAACACCCGCATCGCTGGAATGCAGAACGAGATTGTTGCCAAGGACGACCAGATCGCCCTCGTCGAAGATGAGATTTCACGCTTCGAAACCCTGATGGAACGCGGCCAGGCTGTCATCACCCGCGTCCTTGCCCTGAAACGCGACCGCGCGCGCCTGCAAGGGGAAAAGGATGCGCTGACGTCCGAGATCGCCTCCACCCACGTTCAGATCGGCGAAGCCCGTAGCGAGATCGCCCGGCTCGAGCAGGACAATACCGAAACCGTGCTGACCGAGCTGCGCGATGTGCAGACCCGCATCGACGAACTCGCCGAGGAGCGCCGCGGCCTGCTCGACCGGTCCGGGCGTCTCGACATCACCGCCCCGCGCGCTGGCCGCGTTCTTGGCATTCGCGCACACACAGTGGGCGGCGTGATCCGGCCGTCGGAACCGATCATGTACATCGTGCCGGAGAATGACCGCCTCGTCGCCAAGGTCCGTATCAGCCCGATGGACATCGACAAGATCAGCGTGGGCCAGCCAGCTGTGCTGCGCTTCAGCGCCTTCAACAAGGACGAGACACCGCATTTCACCGGGAGTGTGGTTTCGGTCTCCGCCGACGCCATCGTCGATGAAGCGACCGGTCACACTTACTATGAAGCCACGGTCGGAATTCCCGACGAGGCCCTCAGCTCTTCAAAGTTCCAGCTGCTGCCCGGCATGCCGGTCGAAGCGAGCCTGCGCACCGAGAGCCGCAACGTGCTGTCCTACCTGATCAAGCCGCTGACGGATTCGGTCTCGCGCACCTTCCGGGAATAACGTTGGCGCCCGACCCTGGCGTGGATCTTCTTGGCCTAATAATGCGCTCAAACGAAGCCATCGACGCGGTTTTCGTCAAGCGGGACTGAGCCAAGCAGGCCATACTGAAGGCAGGGATCAAAGCCAACGTTCGCGCGGCTGTGTCAGCAAAGTGATGTCATCAGTTTGGTGCCTGAGACTTCGTAGCTGAAGTCGCCCCGCAGGGAGGGCCGCTCTACCTGCTCCAAGAAATCAGACCATCCGCCCCACCGGCCCGAATGGAACACCCTTGAAACACAATGTCCGTGCCCTCAGCCAGGACACGGCGTGTCTCGGCCGCCGTCTCACCGAGGTCAGCTCTTCCCGGGTTCTCGACGACCTGCTTGCCTGCGTCTTTCAGCGCCTGCAGGAGGCGTGCCTCGTGGCCGTCTTCCTGCCTCTGAAGGAGCTCTGCGTCTTCCAGAATCGGCGCGCCGCGTAAGGGACACGCCCTGCAGATAAGCCAGTCCGAGCGCCGTGGAATGCTGGCACCCCATGACCCCCATGAGAGCCGAGGCTGACAGCGGTCTACCTGTATCTGACCTTTTCATCTTCCCGCCCCTCTTCCGGCTGGTCCCCGACTGGACGGATTCTTCTTAAAGTTTCATATTAACACGCGCAAAGGTTTCACGCAGGTGCGAATCCATTCATTGCTGCGAAGGTCTGAACGATGCCGGGACATCGCCTCACATTGGATGAACTAATTGGACAAATTGGACAAATTGGACAAATTGGACTACATAGGAGAGGATAACTTATGGAGGCCGTGATGTCTGCGGTTACGGAAAGATCATCGACGGGCGCTGCGCCGCGCAAGAAGCGCGCCAGCGGCGAGTTTGTGAAGATTGCCAACACCCTGTCAAACAGGCTGGTCAAAACACTCAAGGAGCTGCCGCCTCCTGATCCAAAGTGCGAAGGATTCTGGACGCTTCCCGAATTCGGTCTCGCGCACCTTCCGGGAATAGTCCCGGACCCGTCCCAAGTTGAGACTGGCAGGGAACTTTTAACCTTACGTCGCGTTG
>JBGSKU010000026.1:0-1977 GCA_041741055.1 Hyphomonas sp. | reverse complement strand
GGTGGCAAAACGGACCGGCGCGCCGGGCGCCAGCACGCGGGCGAGCGCACTCAGGAAGGCCGGCTGCACCAGGCGGCGTTTCTGCTGGCGCCGTTTCGGCCAGGGATCCGGAAACAGGATGAAGGCCCGCGCAATCGAAGCGGGCGCCAGGGCGTCCAGCAAGAGGCGCGCGTCATCCGGCCAAAGACGGACATTGGCGAGCTGGTTGTCCTCGATGCCGGCAATCGCCTTGGCAACACCTTCGACGAACGGTTCGCAACCGATGAATCCGACGTCCGGATGTGCGGCGGCCTGCGTGACGAGATGTTCGCCGCCGCCAAAACCGATCTCGAGCCAGACGGACGACACATCGGCAAAGAGACCGTCCGGGGCCAGTTGCGCCGGGAGAGGCTGAGGCACGCGCCAGTGATCGAGCCGCGTGTCGAACAGAGCCTGCTGGCGCGGCGACAGCGCCCGCCCGCCGGTACGGCCGAAGGTGCGGATCGGGCGATCCCTGAGGTCCTTTTGATCGGCGTCATTCATCTTGCGCGGCGTCAGTCGGCGCTGGAGCGATTGTCGAAGGCGGAAGCCGCCGCGCGCACGGTATTGAGCAGCGATTTACGCAGCGACACGTCTTCGATCTTGTGGAAGGCTGAGATCAACTCAAGCGTTTCCGGCGTCATCACCGGGGCGTGGGGTTCGTCCTCGTCCTCGGCGAACTCTGCATGCTCGGCATCGAGGAACTCTTCCGCGCCTTCGAAGAAGTAGCTGATCGGCACGCCGAGCACACCGGCGATTTCATAGAGGCGCCCGGCCGACACACGGTTGACGCCCTTCTCGTATTTCTGGACTTGCTGGAACGTCAGCTCAAGGAGTTCACCCAACCGTTCCTGGGTCAGCTTCAGCTCGCGGCGGCGCCACCGGATACGCTGTCCGACGACCCGATCGATTCCGCTCGGAAGCTTGCTGTCCGTCATATTTTCCCCGTTCGGCCTGCGCTGCCATCGAAGATACGGACTTAACGCCTCCAGCTCAGGAAGGCCAGTAGTGCGAAGAGGCAGAGGCTGAACCAGAACAGTCCAGCGCCCAGGCGGGTCTGGTAAACGGTGGGCGGCGCAGGTTCGGGAATCCGGTCGCGGCCATAGGTGGTCGACCAACCTTCCGGTGCGGTTTCCGCTGGCAATGTGCGCATGGTTTCGCGGCCATACCCATCAACGATGCCGGACATGCCGCGATTGGCTGCGCGCACAAGTGGCAGGCCGGTTTCAATCGCGCGATACCGGTTCTGCGCATAGTGCTGGGCCGGGCCCATGCCGGCGCCGAACCAGGCATCGTTGGAGACCAGCACGATCCATTGCGCACGGTCGATAAGGTTGGCCTTGCGGGTGATCTCCGGGAACAGGCCTTCATAGCAGATCAGCGTCACGAAAGGTGGGATCCTGCCGGTGTCGATGGCGGTCGCGCCCGCGCCCGGCCGGAAACCGGAAGCAGCCAGGCGCTGCGTGGTGGGCGGCAGGAGCGCGGCGAATTCGCGCCCGAAGGGGATGAAATCCACCGCCGCCAGCTCGCCGAAGGGCACAAGGCGATGCTTGTCATAGAGCGAGATCGGCCCGGTCTTGTTGGCGTTCGCATCGAGTACGGCGAGGCTATTGTAATAGACTGGCGTATCGTCCGTGAACCATTCATAGCGCGTGGCGCCAACGATAAGCGTGCGCTCGCCGATATAGGCAGAAATGGCATCCAGCGAGGCGGATTCCTGAAGCAGGAAACCCGGCACGGCGCCTTCCGGCCAGACGACGATGTCGCCGGGCTTGCTGTCGGGATAATTCAGCATGCTGACATAAACGCCGAGCACGGGGCCGCTGGGCAGACGGTCCCACTCCGCTTGCGGCACGCCGGCATCCATCACCACGACATACTGATCGGTCAGCGGCGAACGTTCGGCCGTGCGTTCTGCGCCCCAGGCCCAGCCGAAGGCGAGCAGGAACACCGCCCCGA
>JBGSKU010000025.1:0-3337 GCA_041741055.1 Hyphomonas sp. | reverse complement strand
GGCGGCGCGCTGTCTGCCGCATTCCCGGCGCTCGGCGGCGAGTTGGAACTCGGCGCCGACGGCGAACGGATCGAACACACCGTCACCATCACCAACCCCACCAACACCGCTTTCCTCGTCACGCCGTTCCCTGAGGTGGAGCAGGACCGGCTCGGCGGCTTTGCCGAATGGACCGGGCAGGTCGGCCTGTTCGAATCCCAGCTCGGCCTTCGGGTGGATCGCCACGCGTATGACGCCGGCGAAGCGGTCAGCGGCTCTGCCGTGCCGATGGGGCCGCGCAACCTTGCGGCGGCGTTCAATGCGGCAGACAGGTCCGGCGAGGAGACAACCACGGATGTCGTTGCACGTTTCTGGACGCCGGACTCGGGCGGCCTCTCCTGGCGGCTCACGCTGGCCCGCAAGCAGCAGATGCCCGGCTATATCCAGCGCTATGGCTGGCTGCCGATCAATGCCAGCGGCGGGCTTGCAGATGGCAACATCTATGTCGGCGATCTCGGCCTCGATCCGGAAACCGCCTGGATCGCCGAGGCGGGGTTCGATTATGCGCAGGCGGATTTCTACCTGCGCCCCACTGTGTTCGTGCGCCAGGTCGATGACTACATCCAGGGCGTGCCCTACGATGCCACCATCGGCGTCGCCGACACGCCGGTGGAGATGGTCGCAGCCTCCAGCGGCGATGCCACGCCGCTGCGTTGGGCCAATGTCGATGCCCGCCTGTACGGCTTCGATCTGGATGCGGGCTACGATTTCGCCGGGCCGCTGCGCCTCGACGGCGTGCTCAACTATGTGCGCGGCGAGCGCCGCGACATCGATGACAATCTCTACCGCGTCGCGCCGCCCAACCTGACCCTTGGCCTGACCTGGGAGGCGGACATCTGGTCCGCCACGCTGGAGACGCGCGCCGTCGCCGAGCAGGACGATGTCTCCCGCACCAACAGCGAGCGCACCAGCGAGGGCTACGTCCTGCTCAGCGTGTATGGCGACTGGGAAGTCCGCGATGGCGTTCGCCTGTCGGCCGGGGTCGAGAACCTGCTCGACCAGGTCTACCGGGATCATCTCGCCGGCGATAACCGCAACGGGTTCGGCGATGTGCCCGTCGGCAGCCGTGTTCCCGGCGCGGGGCGCGGCGTCTTCGTCCGCCTCAGCCTGACACGCTGACCTTCGCCCTCTGCACGCCCCGGCCCCCTTCGGGCCGGGGCATCACGCGCCGCCTACGCGTGCGATGTCACCGCCCGGCCATCCTCGCGATTGGGCAGGACGGGCGGCTGCGTCCGGGTTACGTAGAACTGCGTACCCAGGCCGGCGCGTCCTTCGGTTAGGGTGCCCCACGGGCCGCAAGCCGGGCGGCGGAGCAAGGGAGGACATTGGCCGCGTGTTTTCAGTCGGATTCTTTGGTGCCACCGGAACTGTCACGGGCTCCAGGTTCCTGGTCGAGACGGGCCATGCCCGGCTTCTCGTCGATTGCGGCCTGTTCCAGGGTTACAAGCAGCTTCGCCTGCGCAACTGGAAACGTCCGCCCTTTGATCCGGCCAGCCTCGACGCGGTCATCCTGACCCACGCGCATCTCGATCACAGCGGCTACCTGCCCGTGCTCGTCAATGACGGGTTCAAGGGACCGGTCCTGTGCACCGGCCTGACGCGCGATCTTTGCGAAATCCTGCTGCCGGATGCCGGCCGTATCCAGGAGTTTGACGCAGAGCATGCCAATCGCGGTGGCTATGCGCGCCACCAGCCGGCCAAACCTCTGTTCACGGAGCGCGACTCCCTCCGGGCCTTGCGGCTCTTTGAAACCTGCGCCTTCACCTCCGGGCACGAGATCGCCCCGGATGTCCGGCTCAGCTTCCACGAGGCCGGGCATATTCTCGGCGCGTCAATCGTCCGCCTCGAGACCGGCGGGACAAGCCTCACCTTTTCCGGTGACCTTGGCCGGTACAATTCACCGGTCATGCGGCCACCAGCACAAGTGCCGGACACGGACTATCTCGTGGTCGAATCCACCTATGGCAATGCGGTGCATCCGGACGAGGATCCCGAAGCCGTTCTCGAACGCGTCATCCAGGGCACTGTCCGCAGGGGCGGCAGCGTGATCATTCCCAGCTTCGCCGTCGGACGCGCGCAAAGCCTGCTGTTCCACCTGCACCGGCTGCGCAAGGCGGGCCGGATCCCGGAAATCCCGATCTATCTCGACAGCCCCATGGCCATCAATGCGACGAACCTGTTCTGCCGCTCGGATGGTGGAAGCCTTCTGTCGCAAGAGGAAGCCCGCGACGTTTGTGCGGTGGCGGACTACGTTTCCAGAAGCGCGGACTCCGATCTTGTCGTCGCCGACAACCAGTCGAAGATCGTCATCTCGGCGAGCGGAATGGCAACCGGCGGGCGGGTGCTCAACTACCTGAAACGCTACGCGCCTGATCCGCGCAACACGATCCTCTTTGCCGGTTTCCAGGCGGGCGGCACGCGCGGCGCGCGGATGGTGGCGGGCGTGGACAAGATCAAGATCCATGGCGCCTGGCATCAGGTCCGGGCCGAGGTTGCCAATCTCTCGATGCTGTCGGCGCATGCCGATGCCGACGAGATCATGCGCTGGCTGTCGGGCTTCAGCGCGGCGCCGCGCAAGACCTTCATCGTACACGGCGAGCCCGACGCCTCGGACACGCTGCGCCAGAGGATACAGGAAGAACTCGGCTGGGATTGCATCGTCCCCGAATTCGGCGAGACCGTCCGCCTCGGCTGACCGGGACTTACGCAACAAAAATCCGGCAGTCTCCGGCCCGCAACCTGCAGTGATCAGGCGCCTAGGATTGAAATCCTAGGATACTTATCCTACACCTCCAATCCTGGGTTATACTGCGCGTCAGACGCAGCAAGGAGCGAAGGTGAATGGACGAGTTCAATCCGAGACGGGACGAGGACCGCGCGTATCTGGCGGCCGCATTGGTCGGCTATGCGCTGGGCCTGAAGACACAGAAGATCCTCACCGGGGATCGCGGGTCACCGGTGCATGCGCGCGCCCGGCATATCGCGATGTATCTCGCCTATGCCGGGCTCGGCATGAGCATGACGCGCGTGGCCATCGGCTTCGGGCGCGACAAGTCCACCGCGGCGCGGGCCTGCCGCCTCGTCGAGGATTACCGGGAGGACCCCGACTTCGACACCTGGATCGACCAGCTGGCGATGGGCCTGCGGTCGGTGGCGCTGATCGCACAAGGCGAGGCCGCGGCATGACCCGGCGTGTTCCCCGCAACCGGCGCAGCCGGGTTCTTGATCGCCGTCTGGTCACGCTGGCGCTGGCGCGCGGCGGCATGCTGCTGGAGGGCGCAGGCGGCTGGGTGATGTA
>JBGSKU010000024.1:0-2284 GCA_041741055.1 Hyphomonas sp. | reverse complement strand
CTTCGGAGACCCCAGCCACCCGAAAACGCGCCAACTCGTCTCCGGCGTCGTGGCGGGCATTGGCGGCTATGGCAACTGCGTCGGCGTGCCGACCGTGGCCGGCGAGACGCAATTCGACGAAGGCTACAATGGCAACATCCTCGTCAACGCGATGGCCGTCGGCCTCGCAGACCAGGACAAGATCTTCTATGCGCGCGGCGCCTTGCCCGGCCTGCAGATCCTCTATGTCGGCTCCAAAACCGGCCGCGACGGCATCCATGGCGCTACCATGGCTTCGGCAGAATTCACCGAAGGCGAGGAAGACAACCGTCCGACCGTGCAAGTGGGTGATCCGTTCACGGAGAAGCTCCTGATCGAGGCCTGCCTCGAGCTGATGGCGACTGACGCAATCCAGTCCATCCAGGACATGGGCGCGGCGGGCCTCACCTCTTCCTCCGTCGAGATGGCGGACAAAGGCGGCGTGGGCATCGAGATGGATCTCGACGCCGTGCCGCAGCGCGAGACCGGAATGACGGCCTACGAGATCATGCTGTCCGAAAGCCAGGAACGCATGCTGATGATCCTCAAGCCCGGCAAGGAAGCCGTGGCCAAGAATATCTTCGACAAGTGGGATCTCGATGCCGAAGTGATCGGGATCACGACAACCACCGGCCGGCTCGTGCTGAAGCAGCATGGCGCTGTGGTGTGCGACATTCCGGTGGCGCCGCTGGGCGAGGACGCACCGAACTATGACCGTCCGTGGACGGAACCGCCGAAGCGTCCGGCGTTCGACGTGTCGAAATATCCGGCGCCCAAGGATTATGGCGAGGTGCTGCTGAAGCTCATGTCCTCTCCGGACATGGCCTCCAAGCGCTGGGTCTGGGAACAGTATGACCGCCATGTGATGAACGACACGATCGACTCCTCACAGTCAGGCGGTGACGCGGCGATCGTGCGCGTGCATGGCACGAACAAGGCACTGGCGATCTGTTCGGACTGCAATCCGCATTTTGTAGCGGCTGACCCTTATGAGGGCGGCAAGCAGGTGGTGGCGGAAGCCTTCCGCAACCTTTCAGCCGTCGGCGCCACGCCGATTGCGATCACCGACAACCTGAACTTCGGCAATCCCGAAAAGCCCGCCACAATGGGCTATATCGTGAAAGCCATCGAAGGCATGGCCGAGGCCTGCCGCGAACTCGACTTCCCGGTCGTATCCGGCAACGTGTCGCTCTACAACGAGACCGATGGCAAGGCGATCCCGCCGACGCCGGTGGTCGGCGGTGTGGGCCTGATCGAGGACCTTTCGAAAACTGCTACGTTGAAGGGCGCCCAGCCGGGCGACGCGCTGATCCTGATCGGCGAAGCGCGCGGTCATCTCGGCGCGGGCCTGTATGCGCGCGTATGGCTGGGCTTGAAAGGCGACGATCTCGGACCACCGCCGCCGGTGGACCTGGCCATCGAAAAGAAGAATGCGGGCTTCATCCGCAGCCTGATCAATGCCGGCCTCGTCAATGCCGTCCACGATGTCAGCGATGGCGGCATCGCCTGCGCGGCGGCCGAGATGGCACTGGCGGGCGGTATCGGAGTGCGGCTTGTCGGCAACCGCGAGCCGGAAGACACGCGCGACGAGGCCTGCCTGTTCGGCGAGGCTTCGGCGCAATACCTGGTGGCGGTCAGCGAAGCACAGCTGCGCAAATGGGACTCGCGCGGCTTCCTGCCGGGCCGACTCGGCGTGTTCGATGGCGACGCGGTCGTGCTGGAAACCGGCTGGGGCCAGGACGCGCCGGAATTCGCCGTCAAGCTGTCAGACCTGCGCACTGCGCACGAGGGCTGGCTGCCGGGTTATATGAACGCAGTCGGGTGAGCCCGCCCGATCCGGCCTTAGCCGGATAGAACAGGCCCAACGCGACGTGTGCGGATCAAGCCGGAACGAGGAAGTCCCGCTTGCCGATCTGGACGCCTTGCATGCGCAAGAGGCCGTAGGCCATCGCGGCATGGAAGTGCAGGTTCGGCAGGATGAAGCTCTGCAGGTATTGCTGGCCGGTCATCGGCATTGTTGCCTGACCCATCGGGATCTGCAGCGTTTCGCTGGCGGTCGCGTCGATCTTCGCGTCTTCGATGGCATTGACATAGGCGATGGCCCTGTCGCAGCGGGCGATCAGTTCGGCGAAGGTTTGCTCCGTATCCGGAAAGCTCGGAATATCGAGCCCGGCGAGCCGGGCAGCGCCGCGCGCCGCCGTGTCACATGCAATTTGCACCTGGCGCGGCAGGGCAAACAAATCGGGGTAAAGACGCTGGGCGAGGA
>JBGSKU010000023.1:0-5734 GCA_041741055.1 Hyphomonas sp. | reverse complement strand
CCGGCGCCACCGGCGTCGGCCGCGCGGCAACCCTGTCGATGGTCGGCGCGGCGGTGCTGGTGCTGGCAACCAACTATGTCATGTCGACCCTGTTCGTGGAGATTGGCCTGTGAGCGGATCGCTGCTGAAACTGGAAGGGGTGACGAAGTCCTTCGGCAACAAGGACGTGTTGCGCGGCGTCGATATCGATGTGGCGCCGGGCCAGAGCCTTGTCGTCATCGGCGGGTCGGGCTCCGGCAAATCGGTGATGCTGAAGAACGCCCTCGGCCTGATGACGCCCGACAAGGGCAAGATCTTCTTCGACGGCGAAGACGTGACCAACGCGACCGGCAAGACGCGCGAGAAGATGCGCGCGCGCGTGGGCATGCTGTTCCAGTCCGGCGCGCTGTTCGACTCGCTGACCGTCTGGGAAAATGTCGCCTTCCGCCTGATCAATTCCGAGGGCACCAAGCGCAAGGACGCGAAAGAGCGCGCCATCGAGACCTTGAAGAAGGTTCGTCTGGGGGCGGACGTTGCCGGGCTTTACCCGGCCGAGATTTCCGGCGGCATGCAGAAGCGCGTCTCCCTCGCCCGCTCGATCATCTCGGAGCCGGACCTGATCTTCTTCGACGAGCCGACGACCGGACTTGATCCGATCACGGCGGACGCAATCAACGACCTGATCCTCGAAATGGTGCGCGGCCTCGGCGCCGCCGCCGTCACGATCACCCATGACATGGCCAGCGCCCGCAAGGTCGCCGACGAGATCGCGATGCTGTTCGAAGGCCGCATCATCTGGCGCGGCCCGGCGGGCGACGTCTACCAGAGCGACAATGACTACGTCGACCAGTTCGTCAACGGCCGCGCCGAAGGGCCGATCCAGCCGGCGATTTAGGGGCAGACGAAAATGAGCCTTGATCTGTACTGCGGCTCGTTCGCCAAGTTCTATTCCCGCGATTTTGAAACGCCGCAGTTTCGGTTTTGCCGTGAAAACAACATCGAGTACAAACTCGTTATCGAAGGCGAACCCATCAATTGGTTCACACCTGACGATGCGCGCGGGAGAAGTGCCGCATTCATCGAGAAACTCAATTCAAAGCTTGCAGTCAAAGGCCGTGCACCAAGCGCCTGGGACGACACGAAACAAGACTACCTCGTTGAACAGTTGTTTGAACGGAGCTTGAACTCGCTGATTCTGACAGCGGCCTACCTGTATCGACCTGAGCTTGCATGCCCTGAGCATCTGCCCTCAGACTTGGAGACAGATCAGGCCTACTCTGAATCGACGACACAAAAGTATTACATCGGCCCCATGGCAATTCTCGAAAGCCATATCTTCTTACCTTCAAAAGCCGACACTCTTTTCCTTGATGAGAGCCCTATTGGATTCGACGTATCCGTTACCACCACGGCCAACTTGAAATTCGCCCTGAAGCGGTTGGCCGAGGGTCGATGGCAGGGCAACGTAGATGCAGATTCGTGGTTCAAAAGAGGCCCGGCGCCCGGAGGCGGTAAATCGTATGTCGAAGAAAAATCTTTGCTGCCATGGCGCAAGAAGTGGAGGGAAGTCGTAGAGCCCTCCCCCGCTGACTCGCTGAATTGGGATGCCGAATATGCCTTTGGATGTCTTTCTAGGCTTCTCCAATTTTCTGAGCAGACCGGGTTGCCGATCACAAAAGACTACTGATGATCGACATGAGCCAGAGGCGCATCGCGCCTCGTAGGGTGGGTTAGCCGAAGGCGTAACCCACCATTTTTTGTCTCGCCCTTGGACGGTGAGTTACGGCCTTCGGCCTAACCCACCCTACGATTCGTCACTTCAATACCCACTTGCCGCAGCCAGCCTGAGCAGCAAACACTCGCCAACTCTTGCATTTGTACGCAATCACGTACATATTGCCCCACATGCCCAACATCACCGACGCCATCTCCATCACAGAAGCCCGCGCGAACCTGAAGCAGGTGATCGACAGCGTGATCGACGATCATGCGCCGGTCGCCATCACGCGCCGGGGCGCGGGCGCGGCTGTCATGGTCAGCATGGACGACTGGAACGGCATGCTGGAGACGATCCACCTCCTTTCAAACCCGGAAGGTGCCGCGAGGCTGCTGCGCGCCATAAACTCGGACGGCAAGGGGCGGGTCGAGATCGACGGCGATACGTTCTCCAAACTGGCGGATGAAGACCCGGACGCCCTGTGGACGATGATCCGCGATGCGCGTCGCGTTTGAGCCCGAAGCGCTGGAAGACCTCGACTGGTGGATGGACAAGGACCGGAGGACCGGCCTCAAGGTTCTGAAGCTGATCCGGGAAATCCAGCGCGATCCGTTCGACGGCATCGGCAAGCCCGAACCCCTCAAAGGTGATCTCTCCGGCTGGTGGTCGCGCCGGATTACTGATGAGCATCGCCTCGTCTACAAGATAGATGGTGCGGGCAAGGATCAAATCCTGATCGTCGCCCAGTGCCGGGGCCATTACACCGATTGACCTGATCGGGGCATAGAGGTTCCCATCCTCTCTCATCGGGGTTAACCTCCAAGCCAGCGCGAGGGGACACGTCATGCTGGAATTCATCAAATACGCTTCCGTCGCCTTCACGGCCGTGTCGGTCGCCTTCACGGGCTGGCTGCAATACGAGAAATTCCGGCTCGACGGCGAATGGCAGATCGACACCTGCACCGAGGCTGCGGACCTGACGCGCTATGAAGGCCTGCACCTCGCCTGGCGCGTGTTCCTGTCGGATGATCCGCTCTCGGCGCCGGTCGTCGGCGATGGCGAGAAGACCGAGGAATCCTTCGCCGCCATTCCGCCCTCGGCGCGGTTCCCGGTGCGCCTGGTCGGCACGAAGGAGATCAATTCCGTCAGCCTCACAGGCCGTTTTGAAGGCGCAAAGCGCGCCTCCACCGGCCGGTTTGAATTCAGGCCAACCCTCTCGAAGCGGCTCTTCTCCGGCTACATCCCGTTCTACCAGCGCAATGTGGATGTGCTGCAGGGCACCTTCGCCTTCACCGCCGGCAATGCGCGCGGCACGGCCCGCGCGGTGCGCCTCACCGATGGTCAGATGCCGGACGGTGTGGCGCCCTTCGCCTGCAAGGGCCTGACGGCGGCCGACGTGCTTGCCGCCGCCGAAGCGGTGGAAGCCGCCACCCCGATTGCTGAAGAACCGGAACCCGTAGCGGTCACCGAGACGCCCTGACCGTCCTGCCGCTCAGGACTGCGGCGACAGCGGACAAGCAATCCAGTGCTCGAGATCGCTGTCGAAACTGGTAAAGAAGCGATCGCACGCTCCGGCATCGGCAACGAGCCCATATTGCGCCTCCAGACGCGCCAGCATATCGCCGACCGCCTTCGGACCCTCGGTCTCGCCCATGTCCAGCATCACGGCGACGAGCGGCCCCTCGAACGAATTGATCCGCTCACGTACAAGCTGGTTGAGACGCCTTTCTGCGGGCTCGGTCCAGTCGGCTGTCAGCGCGAAGGTGAAGGTCGCGGTCGAGGGCAGATGCGGCGCCAGGAAGGATGTGGGGTAGCTGCCCGTGAAGAGCACCAGCGCATCGTCGAACCTGATCGCGGCTGGCGGCTCGACCTGCACATAGCGGCCCCAGAAATCCGGCGGCGGCGTCCGGCGCAGGGCGATCGTGTTGCCGGCGACGACACACAGCACGCAGATAGCACCGAACTACAGCCCGGCCCGTTGCGGCGCCTTGATGGCGGGCCAGACGAGGACGAGCGTTGACGCAAACAGCAGCGGGCTGAGCATCCACACCGACATGACATAGCGGCCGATGGCGAACAGCGGAAACCAGACGGCCAGCGTCGCCAATACGGCCGCGAAGACGGTCACAAGCGCCCGGGACGGACGGGCAACCGGCGGATCCCCCGCTTTCATCCAGATCCGTGCAAGGACGATCCAGATGGAGATGGCGAGATACAACAAAGCGAGCGGCAGGTCCTGCATCGCGGACGTGTCGTATTCATTGAAGCGGTTGGGCCCGTTGAACGGAAACAGCAGCACATCCGTCAGGCTGTCGGGCAGGCTGCGCGGGTCGCGGAAATTCTCCGGCGGCGCGAAGGGGGACTTGAACAGGCCATTCGCCATCGGAAAGATCGGGTTGCCGAGTTCGCTCCAGAGCTTCCACGCCCACCAGCCACCGGTCACCAGGATGCCGGCGAGACCGGCAAACGCCGCAGACAGCGCCGCCGCCGCGCGCGCCTTCCATCCGGGTACCGCAACAAGAACGGCGGCGGCAAGGCCGGCGACATGCACGATGGCCGTCAGTTTCAGCCCGACGGAAAGTCCGACCAGAAAGGCCGCGGCCCCTGCCCGGCGCCAGCTGACCTGTTCGCCGCTGCGCGGCACAAGGATCAACAGTCCACAGAGGAATGCCGCCGCGATCCAGTGATCGTTGCGAAGGCTCGCGACAACATTGAGCACGGAATAGCTGGAGAAACCTGCCAAAGCGAGCAGCGCCGCGCTGATGGCGCTGTCGTGGCCCACCGAACCCAGAACGCGGCGGCAAAGCATGTAGAGCGGGATCAGGACCGCGCCATGCAAGACGCCCAGCAACAGTGTGATGAGGCCAGCCGGCAGATATCTCAGACAGGCTTCCACGAACAGGTTGTGCACGGGGTTGACGTAGCTGTGCATGCCCGCCGGAGCGAGATCGCGGTCGAGCCGGCCCTCCCACGCGGACCAGCCATTGTGCAGGTGATAGTGGAGGATGTCGTAGGAGGCATCGATCGGCATGAGGAAAGCCACCAACGCGGCGCCGCACAGCCAGATCGCCGCAGCATGCAAGGGTGCGCGCCGAAGCCAGGCTTCGATGTTCGCCATACGAGGCCCCTTCTATCCAGAGGAGCCGACTTTACATTACAAAGAGGAAAACAAAGCGTAAACCTTGCACCTTTAGCGAGCAGATTCGCGTCCCGCGACGCGCCCGGTTGCGAGGCTTGCTGTCAGAAGGTAGCCGCCGGTGGGCGCGTCCCAGGCGATCATCTCGCCCGCACACCAGACGCCCGGCAAGGCCTTCAGCTGCAGGCCGTCATCCAGTGCCGCCCAGGGCACGCCTCCGGCGGTGGAGATGGCGGTATCCATCGGCGCGGTGCCGGTCAGTATCAGAGGCAAGGCCTTGATGAGGCGCGCCAGCGCGTCAGGCTCTTTCGGTAGCTGTCCCCGGGTCACTTCGTTCAGGAGACCGATCTTCGCCGCGTCCAGCCGCGCGGCCTTGCGCAGACGGTTTGAAATCGAGTCCTTGGGATGGGCTGCGGCAAGGCGCGCTGTGAGCGATGCTTCGTCCGCATCCGGAAGAAGGTCAATCGTCAGCACGGCCCGGCCATCCGCCGCGATGTCGCGCCGCAGGGCCGCCGCCAGCGGGTAGACTGCGCCGCTCTCGATGCCGGACCGTGTGATCACGAAGTCGCCGCGCACGGTTTGTCCGTGAGCGGACAAGGCAACATTCTTGACCGGCGCGCCCGCCAGCGGCGGCATTTTGGCAGACCAGTCTGCCGTGAAGCCGCAATTGGACGGCGCGAAATCTTCCAGCGCCACGCCCTTCGCGGCGAGGATCTTCGCCCATTCCCCGTCAGATCCCAGCCGGCGCCAGCTCGCCCCGCCCAGCGCAAGGACGACGGCATCGGCCTGGATCGTCACTTGTCCCGTCATCGTTTCAAAAACCAGCGCGCCCTCGCGGTCCCAACCCGTCCAGCGATGACGGGTGTGCAGCGTTGCCCCCGCCGCACCGAGGCGCGCCAGTC
>JBGSKU010000022.1:0-4210 GCA_041741055.1 Hyphomonas sp. | reverse complement strand
GTCGGCCCGCCGCGCCAGCGCCGCGCGGAACAGCTCGTCGGCCTTGGCGTAGTTCTCATGGTCGCTCGTCAGTATGCCCAGCAGGTAATAGGCCTCGGCATTCGCCGGATCATCCTTCAGCGCCGCCAGGCAAAGGCCGTGTACGGTCTGGTACGCCTTGCGCGCCAGCAGCTCCGCCGCCTCGATCAGACGGGGGTCGTTTACGCCTGAATTTTGGGCAGTGTAGGCCAAGGCATCCCCAAAAGCGGTTCCATGGATGTCAGTCTGTGCCCTTTTTGCTACATCTCGTCGCAAAATGAAAGCAGGCCCTTTTCACCCGCTTGCACAATCACCGCTAACCGAACCTAACTGACAAATCGAGGGACGGTTCTGTAGCCGAGAAGGAATAAAAAATGTCGCGCAATAATCTTCTGCTCACCGCCAGCGCGGCGGTGCTCGTATCGTCCATTGCCCTGTCCGCCTCCGCCCAGGAGGCCACCGATTCTGCTGACAGCGAATTGCGGGTCGAGGCCGTCACGGTCACCGCCACCCGCCGCGCCGAAAGCGTCCAGGATATCCCGCTGAACATTGCCGCCGTCGGCAGCGCCCAGATCGAGGAACAGGGCTTCGACGAACTCGCCGATGTGCTCGCCTACGTGCCGGGCATCAACGTGGTCGACCGCGGCGGACGCCAGGGCAACCCGATCATCGTGCGCGGCCTCAACGCCGATGGTCTCGGTTCGGGCGATGGCAACAATGACGGCGGCGGCACGGTCGCCACCTATATCGGCGAGGTCCCGGTCTTCCTGGACCTGAAGCTCAACGACCTTGAGCGCGTCGAAGTCCTGCTCGGGCCGCAAGGCACGCTGTACGGCGCCGGCACGCTGGGCGGCGCCATCCGCTACATCCCGAAGAAGCCCGACTTCGTCGGCGACACACTGGACCTGCGCCTCGAGGCCTCGCAATATTCCGAAGCGGAAAGCCTGTCCTATGACACCGGCTTCACCTTCAACAAGGCGATCACGTCCAACTTTGCCGTGCGCGGCTCGCTCGACTTCGAAAACGATTCGGGCTTCACCGACTATCCGTTCGTGGTGCGCGAGATCGGCGTGTCTGATCCGGACCCGGACTTCTCGGACCCCGCCGCCGTTGCCGCCAACACCTACCGCATCACCGATGCGGACAGCGAAGAGGTCATCTCCGGCCGCCTCGCCGCGCGCTGGCAGCCGACCGACTGGCTCGATGGCACGCTGACCTATTATCTCCAGAAATCCGATATCGGCGGCCGCCGCGGCGTGAGCCAGCAGCCGACCGTGCCGACCGGCGACTATGAACTCGCCAAGCGCGTGCCGGAGCCGAACGAGATCACCAACCAGCTCCTCGCGCTGGAAGTGGTGGCCGACCTTGGCTTTGCCGAGCTGACCTCGGCGACCGGCTATTCGCGGTTCAATGATGACGGCCAGCGCGACCAGACCGACCTGCTGATCACGCTGGAATACAGCTATGAAGCCTTCCCGACCTTTACGTCCTACACGCATGAGAAGGGCAAGGAAGAACGCATCAACCAGGAACTTCGGCTCGTGTCGAAGACCGAAGGCCCGCTGAACTGGATCGTCGGCGCGTTCTACAACCAGCGTGAATTGGCGTCCTATTCGGCAGAGTACACGCCGGGCTATGCCGCCTATGCCGGCTTCGACCGGCCGGACGATCTGGAATACTATTCGCAGTTCTACTCGAAACTTGAAGAGTCCGCCTTCTACGGTGAGGTCGGCTATGACATCACAGACAAGTGGAGCGTCACGGTCGGGGGCCGCTACTACAAGTACGATCTGGAATCGTACAACGACGTCGACTTCCCGCTGTTCGACCCGACTTTCGCACCGGTCGGCGTCAGCTCGCTCCAGGACAGTCTGCAGGCGGACTATGCAGCCGGCAGCCCGAACGGTACCCAGAAGACCGGCCAGTCCGACAATGGCACGCTGTTCAAGTTCAACACGTCCTACAAGTTCACCGAAGACTTCCTCGGCTACCTGACCGTGTCCGAAGGCTACCGGATCGGCGACGATAACGGTGTCGGCGATTGCCCGGCCTTCGATCCGTTGGCGCCGGACGTTCAGGGCGCCTGCGCCCTTGCGCCGGGCCAGCAATACGGACCCAACCCGGGCGACATCTCGACCCGTGACGAACGCCAGTATCTGTCGGACACGACGACCAACTACGAGGTGGGCTTCAAGTCCACGCTCGCCGACGGCCGGGTCACGCTGAATGGCGCGGTTTACTTCGTCGAGTGGACCGACCCGCAGCTGTCTTCGGCCACGATCAATGCGTCGATCCCGATCACGGTCAACGCCGACGGCGCCGAGTCGAAAGGTGTCGAACTCAATGGCCAGTGGATCGTCTCCGACGCCCTGTCGCTGCGCGGCAGCTATAGCCACACCGAGGCCTCGCTGACGGCGCTGGCGCCGGGCCTGGTCGGCACCATCTCGCCGCCGGGCTTCGGCACCGTGCTGCTGGATGGTCAGGATGGCGACCGCCTGCCGGGTTCGCCGGAAGACCAGTTCTCGATCTTCGGTTCCTACGTCCACGATCTGTCGGATGGCCGTACACTGACCTTCCATGGCGGCTACGCCTGGCAGGGCGATGTGCTGACGCGCACCGGCGGCCGGGGCAGCGCCATCACGCTGGACAGCTACGGCGTGGCCAACGCGTCGGCGGTGTACGACACCGGCAAGTGGTCGGCGACCCTGTTCGTCAATAACCTGCTTGATGAGTATTACGAGACCGGTGTTGTCTCCACGCCGCTGTTCAACCAGGTGCTGACGGATGATGATGGCGGCGACGTCAACACCCGCAGCTATTACACCTATGTCGGCGCACCGCGCGTCATCGGCGTCCGGTTCAATTACAAGATCGGATAATCAGGAGGTCTGAAGCGGCCCGGCTTGCCGGGCCGTCGGGGCACCGGGGGGTGTTCAGACTGGAAAAGGCCGCCCGTCGGGTGGCCTTTTTTATTTTGAGAATGGCGGAGTACAGGTCCCACCCTAGCCCTTCCCGCACTTCGTGCGGGGAGGGGACAGGTTGCGTCTTTCGGAAAGTGACGCTCGCCCAACTGAGCCTTGCGGTCCCCTCCCCGGAACGGGGAGGGTTAGGGTGGGGCCGGACCTTAGGGCTTAGTTGGCGAGTTCGTTCACAAACACGGCGCCGTCCTTCATCACGAAGTCGACGTCTTCCAGCTGGCGGACGTCCGCCAGCGGATCACCGTCCACCGCGATGATGTCGGCGCGCTTGCCGGCGGTCAGGCTGCCGATCTCGTCCTTCAGGCCGAACAGTTCGGCATTGCCCATCGTTGCGGCGCGGATCGCCTCGGCGGGCGTCATGCCCCATTGGACCATGTAGGCGAACTGGCGGGCGTTGAGGCCGTGCGTGTAGACGCCCGCATCGGTGCCGAAGGCGATCTTCGCGCCGGCTTTGACCGCCGCCTGGAACCGTTCACGCTGGGCCTTGCCGACGGTCTTTTCCTTCTCGAGCGATTCCGGAAGGATGCCAGCCGCTTCGCCTTCGCTGAGGATGAAGTCGGACACATAAATGTCCATCGACAGGAAGATGCCCTTCTTGATGGCGTCTTTCAGGCTCTGGTCGGAGATCAGGCTTGCATGCTCGACCGAGTCGACGCCGGCCTCGATGGCGGTGGCAATGCCCTTGGCGCCGTGGGCGTGCACGGCCACCTTGAGGCCCAGCTCATGTGCCTCGCTGACGATCGCCTGCATTTCTTCGAGCGTGAATTGCTGCGCACCGATCGTGGTGCCCTTCGAGAGGACGCCGCCGGTGCCGCAGAACTTGATGACCTCGGCGCCGTATTTCTTGTTCTCGCGCACCTTCTGGCGCACCGCCCACGGACCATCGGCCACGCCGCCCCCAACAGAGTGGTCCTCATAGGGCAGCAGGTTCGAGTCGCAATGCCCGCCGGTGATGCCGATGGACTGGCCGGCCGGAATGATGCGCGGGCCCGGAACCTCGCCGCTGTCGATGGCGTGCTTCAGGTCCACATCGGTGAAGCCCGGCGCGCCAAGATTGCGCACAGTGGTGAAGCCGGCGCGCAGGGTCTTCTGCGCATTGGCGACGCCGGAGATGGCGGCGGCGGGGGTGGAGACGGTGAGGCGGCGGAAGCCGTGCAGATCAGCACGGTTGGTGAGGTGGACGTGGCTGTCAGACAGGCCGGGCAGCAGCCAGG